>CAYGQN010000056.1:0-15657 GCA_964351795.1 uncultured Gammaproteobacteria bacterium | reverse complement strand
GCTGCTGCCGACGCTGCCGGCCAGCAGCGTCGGCAGCAGCAGGGCAGATCGGTGCGTGGGATAGCCCCGGAAGTCATTCGATTCCGGGTCGGCCAGCAGTTCCCGCAGGCTGTAGCCCAGGCTCGCCAGGCCTACCGGCAGACCCAGGCCCACGAGCAGCGGCAGGCTGGCGCCGGGAGCGTAGATCATCGCTGTGGCCATGGAGGCGAAGAACGGCGACCACAGCGCGGTGGAGGCGAAGGCGCGCGACAGCACGATCCCCTGCAGTCGCGACAGCTGGCCGGCCCGGGCGATGCGATCCCCGACGATGACGATGGCCGACACGTTGATGGCGGCGCCGATGAGTGCGGTGCCCACCAGCGTGCGCGCCACGGCGCTGCGCCCGCCGGGCAGCGCCTCGTCGGTGCGCACCTGCGTCTCACCGATGATACGGATGAAGCCCACGGCCGCCAGCATCGCGAGAATGGCCTGGTTGATGCTGATCGCGCGCGCCAGCGGAACCTCGGCGCCGTGCAGGCCGGCGAAGAGCATGGCGACAGCGCCGAGCACGCCGAGTGCCAGGGCCTGCAGTTTCAGGTGCCGGCGCAGATCGGTGAACAGGATGACGGCGGCGGCGCAGGCGCACAGCCCCGCCGGCCACGCCGGAACTCCGGGCAGGAAGCCGTTCGCCAGCGAACAGGCAATCAACGCCACGACCAGCCAGGCGCCGACAAGGCGGCGTCCGCCGACGGCAGGCGCGGCCGCCGGCACGGCTTCGCCGACACTCACCCGTGCACCAGGTTTTTCAGGATGGCGTAGACGCTCTGCGTATGGGGTGCGCTGATGCCGAGCGCGGCGGCCCGATTCAGCACGGCGCCGGGAATGGCCTCCAGTTCCAGCGCCCGGCCGTGTTCCAGGTCCACCAGCATGGAGGTCTTGATCGCGTCGAAGTCGCAGATGAGCCGGTACATGGCCTCGGCATCGGCGTCGCCGAGGCTGACATCGTCCGCCGCCGCGGCGGCAGCGGTCTCGCGCATCATGGCGAGCACCACCGGGCCCAGCAGCGGATCACGCGCGATACGCCGCGTGTCCATGCGCAGGATGGCCGACAGCGGGTTGACCCCGTTGTTGAGGATCAGCTTGCGCCATAGTTCCCGGCGGATGTCCTGACAGACCTCCGTGGCCAGGCCGGCAGCTGCCATGGCTTCGGCAAGCGCCTGCATCACCGCGTCCCGGTGCGGTGCCTTGCTGGCCGCGTTGGGCCAGGCTCCGATGAGCGTGTCGCAGGGGCCGGTGGCGGCAATACGCCCGGGTGCGATGACGTGCCCGCCGAGGCGGCGCGACAGGCCGCCGATGACGCGATCGCCCCCGAGTGCCGCCGCCAGCAGCGGCTCGTTGTCGACGCCATTCTGCAGGGACAGGACGCAGGCGCCGCTGTCGGCCAGCCATGGCGCCAGCGTGTCGGCCATGGCCGCGGTTGCCATGGCCTTGGTGCACAGGACCAGAACGTCGCCGTCGGCGGCCGGCGGGCCGGCCACGAGCGCCTCCAGTGTGCAGGACTGCACCGGCGCGCTGAAGTGGAAGTCGGGGTGTTCAACGACGAGCCCGGCGTCTTGCAGGGCCTGCAGATGATCGCCGCGGGCGATGAAGGTCACCGCCGTGCCGGCCGCCTGCAGGCGGGCGCCGTAATAGCCGCCGATGCCACCGGCACCGAGGATGTAGACATGCATGTGATCAGGGTCCGGGAGGTGGCTGCCGGCGCGGCGCCCTGCTGGCTCCGCGCTGGCGTGATCCGTATCGTGGTGAGCGTATTATAGCGCCACGCGATGACAACGACCGCCGCAGGCGGCGGAACGGGGGGCGGATGGGCGGCAACACGCTGCGGGAGAGGCTGCGATTCCTGCCCGAGAGCGGGGAAATCTGGCTCGATGAGCAGCGCCTCATCATGGTCCACACCGAGGCCATGGGCGAGCTGCGCCGCGAACTGATCGAGTCCATCGGCCGCGACCGCGCCCGCGGCGTGCTCACGCGCATGGGCTACGGCACCGGCCGCCGCGACGCCCGCTTCGTGCGCCGCATGTACCCCGACATCAACGATAACGAGGCCTTTGTGCTCGGCCCCTCGCTGCACAACCTCGAGGGTATCGTCAACGTCATTCCGATCCGCTTTCGCATGGATGCCGTCAGCGGTGTCTGCGATGGCGAGTTCATCTGGGAGAACTCCTTCGAGGCCGCGGTGCACAGGAAGCTGTTCGGCCTGGAGCCCGAGCCGGCCTGCTGGATGCAGATCGGTTATGCCTGCGGCTATACATCCGAGCTGTTCGGCAGCACCGTCCTGTTTCGCGAGACCGAATGCATGGCGCGCGGGGATCCGCACTGCCGGATCGTGGGCCGGCCGGAGAAGGACTGGCCCGATGCCGAGCAGGACATGAAGTACTTCCGCCAGGACAGCCTTGCCGACCGCCTGCTGGAACTGCAATCGCAGGTCGAACACCTTCGCTACTCGCTGCAGTCCGAGCGCAGCAACGAGGAGCTGGTCGGTGCGGCCGAGTCCTTTCGCCGGACCTGCGACATGGTCGACAAGGTGGCGCCGAGCCAGGTGACGGTCATGCTGCTGGGCGAGACCGGCGTCGGCAAGGAGATGTTCGGGCACCGCATCCACCAGCTCAGCGCACGCAGCCGCGGGCCATTCGTGGCCGTGAACTGCGCCGCCATCCCCGAGGACCTCATCGAATCCGAGCTGTTCGGGGTGGAGCGGGGGGCTTTTACCGGGGCCAGCCGCTCGCGGCCCGGGCGCTTCGAGCGCGCGCATGGCGGCACGCTGTTTCTCGACGAGGTGGCCGAGCTGTCCGCCGGCGCCCAGGCCAAGCTGCTGCGCGTGCTGCAGGAAGGCGAGTTCGAACGGGTGGGCGACGTCGCCACGCGCAAGGTGGACGTGCGGCTCATCGTCGCCACCAACGTCGACCTGCGCGAAGCCGTCGACCGCGGCCGTTTCCGCGCCGACCTGTTCTACCGGCTCAATACCTACCCGGTGCTGGTGCCGCCGCTGCGCGAGCGGCGCAGTGACATCCCCTTGCTGGTGGAGCGTTTTGTCGACCAGTACTCCGTCCAGCATGGCAAGAAGATCCCCGGCGTCTCGGCCGAGGCCATGCAGGCCCTGGCGGCGCACAACTGGCCCGGCAACATCCGTGAATTGCAGAACATGATCGAGCGCGGGGTGATCCTCACCACGTCCGGCAACGCCATCAGCGCTGACAACCTGTTCAGCAGTTTCGACCGTGTGCCGGCGACCAGCGGCGCCGACAGCCTGGGTTCACTGGTGGACGTGGCGCTTGCCGACAACGTCAGCCTTGGCGAGGTCGAGGCCCTGCTGATGAACGAGGCCGTCCGGCGCAGCGGCGGCAACCTCAGCAAGGCGGCACGCATGCTCGGCATGACGCGGCCGCAGCTGGCCTATCGGCTGCGCAAACAGGACGGCGCCTGAACCTGCCGCCGCGGCCGGCGGTGTGTCGGGATCAGGCCCGGCGCCACACCGCGCTGGCGTCCCGACCGCTGCGCCCGGCCTCGCGGGCCGACCGCCACAGGGATACCAGCACCCCGGTGAAGCTGTGCCGCACCGTGTGCCGGTAGGGCGAGTCAGCCGGCAGGGCCTGCATGAGGCGCGCATGCGCTTGAGGCAGGGCATGGTAGGGCAGGGACGGCATCAGGTGATGCAGGGCGTGGTAGCGCAGCCCCACCGGAAACAGCAGCTCGGTAATTACCGGCGGGCCGATGAGGTTGATCGAATCCAGCAGTTGCTCCACCTGGCCCACGGGTTTGCCATCGTTGTCGTAGCGGTGGGCCGCCAGCGTGCGCACCCAGTTGATGCCGAGCGCAAAGGTAATGAGCAGGTACAGTCGCAGCAGTGTGTCCGGGGTGACCATCCCGCTGACGAGCAGGCCCACCCAGCCGAGCAGGTAGACGAACAGCACGAACTCGATGGCATACCAGCGTCGTAGCCACTGGCGGCTGCGCCCGGGCTGGCGATAGTGCGGATTGCAGGCAAGCGCTGAGGCGTGCACGAGTGTCCAGCGCCGTACCGGCGGCAGCAGCCAGGCAAGGGGCGAGAGCAGCAGGAAGCGCGCCACCGCCAGCACCGGCAGCAAAGGCAGCATGGCCAGGAACTTCAGCAGTTCGCGCAGGGGGCTGGCGCCAAGGGGCAGATACTCGGCATCGGCCGGCGTGCCATAGCGGAAGTTGCTGTGGTGGTCGCGGTGCGAATCGTACATGGGTGATGGCATCAGCCAGGGCAGGCCATAGAACAGGTTCCAGGCGAGTTTGAAGTCGCGCATCTGGCCCGGGCGCATGTGCACGATCTCGTGCATGAAGGTGCCGATACGGTACAAGGCCAGGGCCGAGGCAATGAACGCCAGCGCCGTCCAGGGGCGCAGCTGCGTGGCGCTGATGAATACCCAGGCGCCGCCATAGGCCACGAGCAGGCTCAGGGCAAGGTCGAGCCGGTACACGGCCGGTTTGTGCGTCAGCAGATCGGCGACCAGGGCGCGGGCGTCGCGGATGGAGAAGGCGGGAGCGCTCATCAATCCGTGCTCCTGCAGCGCTCAGCGAAACGCGCCACGGCGATACAGGCGCCAGGCCATGCCCCACATGCCGAGCAGGGGGTAGCGGCGCAACAAGGCTGTCGGCTCCACGCGCACGCCTGAGTGCCGCTCGATTTTCCACAATGCATAGTCAACGCCACCGTCGAAGGTGAACAGAGCCTTGATCAGGCGAAGCAGGTTGAGTGCCTTGCCGGCTACGCGTCGCGCCGCCCAGCGGCGCCGGGCCCTTTGACGTGCGCGAGCGCGGAGCGCGGACCGCAGCAAGCCGCCGTTATTGTCGCAGCCGACCGGCAGACCGGCCAGTGCCGCCCGGGTGACGGCTTCGTAACGTTCAGGTTCCGCCGCGACGAGACTGGCAGCCGCCGTATCGGCCCGCTCGGGCCGCAGCTCGGCGCCGTAGCTCGCCTGCAGGCCGGTGCGCCACCACTGCCCGGGCGTAAAGGGGGCGTCCATCAGGCCGAGTGATTCGCCAAGAAAGGTCTGCACGGCAGCGGCCAGGCAGTCGTCGATCGCTGCCGCGACTGCGTCATCGCGCGCCCATGTCAGCGCCGTTGGTTGCGCGAAGCGCGCCCACAGGGATGCGGTGAAGGCACCACCACCGACGTGATCGCGGAACTGTGCCAGCGTCATGATCGCGTACTTGGTGCGCACGCGCCGCCCCTGGAATTGCGCCTCGCGGTAGAACACGTTCGGTGGCAGCGCCCGGTTGAGCAAACGCGGCACGAGGCGGTCGTAACAGTGGCGGTAGCTGTCGACCAGCAGATAGAGGTCAATGATGCCACCGCTGTCGTCACCCCGGCGCAGGCAGGAGCCGTAGTGCAGCACTGCGACGGCACAATCCGGGTGGCTGCGGGCGATTTCCTCACTGAGCCAGACGGCTGCCGGGCTGGCTTGGCGCTTTCGTTCGGCGCTGATGAAACGCACCAGTGCCGCGCCGGGCGCCGGCGGGCAGTTGATGAGGTCGCGGTGGGGCGCCATGGCAGCGGGGGTCCTGGTCCGGAAGCCGGCATCTGCGGCACGGCGTTCGCTTTTCGGTCGCATCGATATGGCCGGGTTGGCCGGCGGGCCTTATGCTGCACCACGCAATCAGCGGGCAAGGCCTGCGCCAATACATGCTACCACGGTTGCATAACTGCTTGTATGACTGTGTTTTCTATCCTAAAATCGCCCACTTTATACAGGCTGTATGGTTGGAAAGGCCGACGCATCAAGCAGTTGCGGCGCTACGGCCAGGCCGCGACGGCGCGCTCCGTTGGCTGGCCCGATCTGGCGCACATGGCGGGTCGGCTTCCGTCGCCCGCGCCAGCGACAGGGAGGTCACCTGCAGAACGAACGAGAACAGCAGGAACGATTCATGACGCTGGCGGTCAATGCGCACGACAAACAAGAAAACATGACGCTCATTCCAAAGACAATCGACCGCCCGACGGGGGCCATGATGCCCCGGGCAACCACCTCCCGCACCTGTCGGCCATTGTCGACGCCCGCCCAGGGCCGACATGCGGACCAGCGTGATTTCGCAAGTTGAGGGGACGCACATTGACCGGTTTGACACCCACGCCATCGAATCACAAGCTGGCGCGTCGATTCGCTGATTTCAGCAGCCTTGCCGACGCGCTCGACTACGCAGCGCAGGGCGATACGGGCTGCAACTACTACACCGGTCGCGGCGAGTTGTTCGCCGTGATGACGTATGCCCAGCTGCGTGACCAGGCCCTTGTCATCGCCCGACGCATGCAGGGCCTGGGGCTGGCGCGCGGTTCGCGCGTGGCCCTGATCGCAGAGACACACCCGGATTTCCAGCGTTACTTCTTTGCCTGCCAGTACGCCGGCATGGTGCCCGTGCCAGTGGCGCCGCCGCTGCACCTGGGCGGTCGCGAGGCGTATGTCCGCAACCTCAGCCGCCTGTTGTCGGATTGCCAGGCCAGCATGGTCATCGGGCCCTCGCCCTATATCTCACTGCTGGCCGAGGCCGCCGAGGGGCTGCACCTGCGCTTCGTGGGCAGCGCCGAGGATTTCAGCCATTTTCCCGAAGACGACAGTCCGCTTGCGCCGCTGCGCGATGGCGAACTGGCGCATCTTCAGTACACCTCCGGCAGTACCCGGTTTCCGCGTGGCGTGATGATCAGCCAGCGCGCCGTGCTGAGCAACCTTGCCGGCACCTACGAGCATCTCGCCCTGCGCGAGGACGACCGCTGCATGTCCTGGCTGCCGTACTACCACGATATGGGCCTGGTGGGCCTGGTGCTCGGCCCGGTCGCCTCGCAGCTGTCCGTGGACTACCTGGGTACACGCGAATTCGCCATGCGGCCGCGGCAGTGGCTCATCCGCATGTCCGAAAGCAAGGCGACGATTTCCTTCAGCCCGCCGTTCGGCTACGAACTCGTGGCGCGGCGCATGCGCGGTGAAGATGTCAGCGTGTTCGACCTCAGCGCCTGGCGCGTGGCCGGTGTCGGTGCTGAAACCATCCGCCCGGAAACCCTGCACAATTTCGGGTCCACGCTGGCCCAGGCCGGTTTCGACGAGCGCGCCTTCCTGGCCTGTTACGGCCTGGCCGAATCCTCGCTGGCGGTGAGCTTCGCGCCGGTATTCGAAGGTCTGAAGACAGACCTCGTGGATGGCAACCATCTGAGCGAGCACCATGAGGCCGTTCCGGTGAGCCGCGACGACGAGGAGGTGGCCCGCTTCAACCACTTCGCCGTGTGCGGCAAGCCCATTGCCGGCCACGATGTGGTCGTGCGGGACGAGGCCGGCCGCGAGTGCGAGGAACGCCACTGCGGCAGTGTCTACGTGCGCGGTCCAAGCGTGATGAACGGCTACTTCCGCAACGACCAGATCACCCGCGAGACCCTCTCGGGCGATGGCTGGCTGAACACCGGCGATATCGGTTACAAGCTCGGCGGGGATATTGTCATTACCGGCCGGCGCAAGGACCTCATCATCATCAATGGCCGTAACATCTGGCCGCAGGATCTCGAATACATCGCCCAGTTGCAGCCGGAAGTGCGGCCCGGAGAAGCCTCGGCCTTCTCGGTACCGGGTTCCGAGGGCGAGGAACTGGCCGTGCTGGTCATTCATTGCCGCGAGACCGACGACGTGCGTCGTGCCGACCTCGTAAGGCGTCTGCAGCGCGCCATCCACGAGGAACTGGGCATCGACTGCATCATCGACCTGGTTCCGCCGCGAACGCTTGTACGTACCTCCTCGGGCAAGCTGTCGCGCTCGAGTACGCGCCAGGGCTTTCTCGAGCGCACCCAGTGGGGCCGGGTCGACCAGCGGCGTGAAGCCGTCTGACGAACCGTCAGTCGAAACCGCGTCCTCCACGTCTGCGCCCCCGGCGCGCACACGAATCGCACTGACCGGCGCGAGCGGCTTCATCGGCCGCCGCGTCCTCCACGCCCTGCTGGCGCGGGGGCTGCACGTGCGGGCGCTGTACCGCCGGCCGCCCCGCCCCCCTGTTGCGCCGGCGCTCGAGCCGGTCATCGGCAACATGGGTGACGAGGCCAGCCTGCGCGAGCTCCTTGCCGGTGCCGACGCGGTCATCAACTGTGCAGGCTCGGTTCGGGGTGCGCGGGCAGCGGACTTCGACCCGGTGAATGTGTGCGGCCTGCAACGACTGGCTGCGGCCCTGCGCGCCGTCAGCCCGCACGCGCGGCTGGTGCAGTTGTCGTCGCTGGCTGCCCGTGCCCCGGCGCTTTCGGACTACGCGGCCAGCAAGTGGCGCGCCGAACAATACCTGCAGCACGAGTGTCCGGATATCGCCTGGCTGGTCCTGCGTCCGCCGGCGGTATACGGGCCGGGTGATACGGAGGTGCTGCCTTTGTTCCGGGCGATGCGACGCGGTTACCTGCCGACCGTGGCGCCGCCGGATGCGCGCCTGTCGCTGGTCTTTGTCGATGACCTCGCGGCGGCACTGGCCGCGTGCGCCGGAGGTGCCGGTGCCCCGGGCGAGGTGCTGGCGCTGCATGACGGCACGCCCGGAGGCTACGACTGGCCGGGGATCGCCGCTACCGGTGAGGCCGTGTTCGGCCGCCGTGTGCGGCTGTTGCGGCTGCCGCTGCCGTTACTGGCGGGGCTGGCAACGACCAACCGGATGCTGGCGGGCGTGGTCGGCTACGCACCCATGCTGACACCCGGCAAGGTGGCGGAGCTGCGGAATCCGGATTGGGTATGTGACAATACCGGGATAACAGAAAGCACCGGCTGGACACCGCAGGTCCGGCTGGCCGAGGGGATCCGGCTGACGCTGGCCCCCTGAACGATTTCACGCGAGGCACAGATGCAATTCAGTGACCAGGATATTCTCAACGGGCTGATCGAGATTCTGGCCCGGTTCCCGGATGAACCGCGGGCCATCGACCCGGACACCGATATCGTGGCCGACCTTGGCCTGGACTCGCCCCAGGTCATGGACCTGTTGCTGGAAATCGAGGATCGCTTCGATATTTCCGTGCCGCTGAACGTACTGCCCGATGTGCACACGGTTGCCGACATGGCGGCCCAGATCAAGCAACTCCTGCAGGCCCGATCATGAGTCTGATGAGCAAGTTCGACCAGCTTGCGGCGCGCTCACGCGCGCTCGCCGAGCACGGGGTCAATCCGTTCGGCGTTCGCCAGGACGCCATCCTCTCGCCCACCGAGGCCATGGTCGAGGGCCGGCACACCATTCTTGCCGGCACCAACAACTACCTCGGCCTGACGTTCGACCAGAGCTGCATCGATGCCGCCCGCGATGCTCTGGAGCAGCAGGGCACCGGCACCACGGGCTCGCGCATGGCCAACGGTACTTTCGCCGGTCATGTCAGCCTGGAGGAGGAACTGGCCCGTTTCTACCAGCGCCGCCACGCAACGGTGTTCTCCACCGGCTTCCTTGCCAACCTCGGCGTGCTGTCATCGCTGACGGGCCGGGGCGATGTCATCGTCATCGACTCGGACAGCCATGCCAGCATCTATGACGGCTGCGATCTCAGCGGCGCGGAGGTGATCCGTTTCCGCCACAACGATCCGGCCGACCTCGACAAGCGCCTGGGCCGGCTGGGGGAGCGCTGCGCCAACACGCTGGTCGTATGCGAGGGGATCTACAGCATGCTCGGTGATCGCGCGCCGCTGGCCGACATCGTCGAGGTCAAGAAGCGCCACGGCGCCATGCTGCTGGTGGACGAGGCCCATTCACTCGGGGTGATAGGCGAGCGCGGCCTGACCGGCGAGCTCGGGCTGGATGCCGACGTGGAATTCATCACCGGCACCTTCAGCAAGAGCCTGGGAGCCACCGGCGGCTTTTTCGTCAGTGATGTGCCGGGTGCGGAGTTGCTGCGCTACGGCTCCAGGGCCTTCGTGTTCACCGCTTCGCTGGGGCCCTCGGTGATCGCCTCGGTGCGCCAGGCGCTGCGCTGCCTGCAGGAGCGCCCGGAACTGCGCGAGCAGCTCTGGAACAACGCCCGTCACATGTACGGCCGCCTGCGCGGAGCGGGCTTCAAGGTCGGCCCGGAGGCCAGCCCCGTCATCGCCGTGATGCTCTCGGACATGGAGCAGGCACTGGCGTTCTGGAAACTGCTGCTGGAGTCGGGCGTGTACGTGAACCTGGTGTTTCCGCCGGCTACCCCGAACGGGGCCTACCTGCTTCGCTGCAGCATGAGTGCCGCGCATACGCCCGAGCAGGTCGACCGCATCTGCGACGCCTTCGAACAGGTGCGCGAGCAGGTGTCGGCGCTGAGCGTCGCCTGAGCCGTGCCCGGGGCTCAGTTGCCCCGGAACAGCACGCGGGCGCGCTCGAGGTCGTGCGGGAAGTCTATCTCGCACCAGGTGAAGCCGCTGATGAGGCGCGTCTGCACGTCCACTTTCTCCGCCAGCACGCCGATGGCTTTCAGGTACCACCAGCTCAGGCTGTTCGGTGTGTGCATGATCTGGTCGAGCATGTCGGCGAACAGGGTCGGGCCCTCACCCTGGAAGCGAATCATGCCGATGGACTCGGCGTGCACGCGGTCGAGGTCGATGGCCTTGCCGATCTCGCGCAGCCGCGTGCCCTCCAGAACCACCTTCATGTCGTCGGAGTCGTATTCGGGTTTCTGATCCACTGCCACCGTTACTGGCGCCGGCGGCGCTTCGAGCAGGTGGCGGCACAGTGCCGGTTCGAACAGCGTATCGCCGTTGAGGATCAGGAAATCGCCGCGCATGTACTCGCGCGCCATCCAGCAGCTGGCCAGGTTGTCGGCGACGTTGAAGAAGGGGTTGAACACGCAGCTCACCGACAGCCCCTCCAGCGCCAGTGCCTGGAGGTGCCGTGCGACCGTGCCGGCATGAAAGCCGGTGACCACGGCGACTTCGCGCACGCCGGCGCCATGCAGACCCTGGATCTGATGCTCGATCACCGAGCGCGCGCCGACGGGCAGCAGGCACTTGGGCGTGTCTTCGGTGAGTGGCAGCAGCCGGGAACCCTGGCCGGCACTGAGGATGATGGGTTTGATTTATTGCGGGGAGCGTCCAAAAGCGCGCGATTATCGCAGATTTCCACCCCTGGCGCTTACCAGCTGACTACTTGCCAGCCGCGTTCGGCGGCGATCCTTCGCAGCCCGCGCGTGGGGTTGACCGCCACCGCCTCCTGCGCCCAGGCGAGCAGCGGCTCGTCCCGGTGTGAATCGCTGTAGGCCACCACCCGGGCGCCGTTCACCGCCGGCCCGAGCGCCTCGCGGACGCGCTCGAGCTTGGTGCGGTCCTCGCAGTTGCCGCCGTCGAAGCGGCCGCTGAGGCGGCCATCGGCCTCGATCTGCGCGCGGGTGGCCACGCAGGCGTCGAAGCCCAGGCGCTCGCCCAGCTGGGCCGCCAGGAAATCGAAGCTGGCCGTGGCCAGCACCAGCCGGTGCCCGGCCTCGCGATGGTGCCGGATCCGCTGCAATGCACCCGGATTCAGGCCATCGCGCTGCAGGGCATCGACGAAGCGGGCGGCGGTGGCGCGGATATCGGTCAGTGGCCGGCCGCCGAGCACGCAGCGAAGCATGAGCGCCTTGACGCGATTGCGCGACAACAGGCCGCTGGCATGGGCCAGCCCGGCGGTCAGCAGCACGGGCAGCCACAACAGGCGCAAGGGCTGTTCGCGGGCGGCAAACAGCACGAACGGCGTCCAGGTCCCGTGGCGGCTGATGGTGTTGTCGAGGTCGAACACCGCAATCACGGGCCCCGGACCCGCTGGTGCCGTCCCGTCGACCGTGGCCTCAGCCATGCGCGGTCATGAACGAGCGGATTTCACCACCCCGCAGGCGCAGCCGGAAGGCCTGCAGCAGGCGCACGGCATGGAACAGCAGCGACAGGACCGTCCAGGCGGCCACGGCCACCAGGCCCTCGGCCGGCCGGCCAAGCATGGCAAAGACCATGAGTATGGCGAGGTTCGGGTTGCGCCTGGCGGTGATGGTCCGGAACCAGTAGTCCACCGGCTGCCAGATATGCGTCTGGATGCCGAAGCCATGCAGGAACAGCCCCTCCAGCACGCGGCCGAGAACGTAGCCGACCATGATGATCCAGAACGACAGCGACACGGCCGCACCGGCATCCCCGCCGGCGCCAACGGCCACGGCGTGATACCAGGCCCACCACCAGAACGGCGGATGGATGAGGTCGATGCCGTGATCGTAGATGTTGCCCCACCAGGAGGAGGTCAGTGTCAGGCGCGCCAGCTTGCCGTCGACGGTGTCCAGAAACGTCATCAGCCAGGCAACCGGAACGCCCAGCAGGAATTCACCGCGTGCGAACAGCCAGCTCGCCGCCACCACGAGCACCAGGCTGGCGGTGGTGACCTGGTTCGGCGTGATGCCGCGCGCCGCGACCCAGCGGGTGACCAGCCGTGCGGGTGCCGGCCAGCACCACTTGGTGACGAAGTCGGTCGCACCCTTGTACACGTCGGCGAACATGCGTTTTTCGATTTCCGCTGTCGGTGTTTCCTCCAGCGACAGTGCCAGGGGCTCGGCAATCTTGCGCAGGGCCTCGTTGTAGCTGGACCCGAGCTGGACCGGCGTGAGCGCCTCGAGGCCGGCCGCAGCCAGCTGCGCCGGGCTGACTGTATCGGCCGCCAGCAGCGCCCGTGCCGCCTCGCCGGACTGCGCCGGGCAGTTCACGGCCAGCACCCGCAGGCCGTCCCCGCGCGTTAGCACCAGCGCCACGTCGGGGCGTCCCGCCAGCGCCTTCACCAGCGATTCGGCCAGCACGTAATCCGCCCGCACCAGGGCCAGGCGGGCTGCCTGCTGCGCCTCGGTCGCCAGCCCGGCGCGGGCGAAGCTGCGCCGGTAGCGTTCGGCGCTGTCCAGGCCCCACAGGCGCACAGAACAGCTACCGACCACGATACCGGCAACACGATTGTCTGGATCTGGTACTGCGGTGGACATTGTCGCTATCTCCGGGCCATCTCGTCGCGCCGCCGGCCTGGCGGAAAAATGCCATAATCGGCCAGCGCTGCCGGGCTGCGAAAGCGCGCTATTTCACACCAGGTTGCGCCGGAATACCAAGGCCCGGTTCGACGGCAGCCGGGCGGACCCCATTATTCCCATGATCGCAGAGCTCGCTGACGACCATTTCCAGACCTGCCAGGGCGTCCACGCCGGTGTGCCAATCGCGGCCGCAGCCCCGGGCCGCCGGCCGGCACGGGAACCGGACGCGATCCTCCGGCCCCCAGGCGGGCCCCGCAAGCGGCGGGTCCGGCGTTGATTATCGACCGCTACATCACCGTCGAGATCCTGAAACCACTGCTCATCATCGGCGGCATCCTGCTGGTGATCTTCGTCGGCTACAGCTCCGGCCAGTACCTGACCGATGCGGTCAACGGCATGCTGACCATCGACACCGTGGCGGTGCTCATCCTGCTGCGCGCGACCATCGCGCTGGAAGTGCTGCTGCCGGTGGCCCTGTACCTGTCGATCGTGCTTGGCCTCGGGCGCCTGCATTCGGACGCCGAGATCACGGCGCTGACCTCTTGCGGTATCGGTACCGGCCGGCTGGTTTACGTGGCGCTGCGCCTCGGCCTGGTGCTGGCGGTTGTCGTGGCCGTGTTGTCGCTGTATGCGCGACCCTGGGCCTACGATCAGAGCTACTGGATAAAGGCCCGTGCCGATGCCGATATCGATGTCGAGAAGCTGGTGCCCGGCACCTTTTTCGAGACCGAACACCACAACCGCGCCATTTTCGTACAGTCCATCCGCGGCGCCGAACGGCGCATGGAGGGCGTTTTCCTGCGCAGCCAGCATGGCGACGTGACCCGTGTGAGCCATGCCGCCCGCGGCGTGCAGCGAATCGACCCGGACACGCTGCGCCGCGCGCTCGTCCTCGAGGACGCCCACGTGTACGAGATAAGCCCCGATGGCAGACGCGACAAGATGGGTCATTTCGACCAGCTGGTGCTGCAACTGAAGGCGCCGGACCCGGTCAGCGTGGGGTTCAAGCGCAAGGCGGCGCCCACTGCCGAGCTGATGGGCTCCTCCGACCCGGCCGAGCTCGCCGAGCTGCAATGGCGCTTCTCCACGCCATTGTCGACGGTCCTGCTGGCGGTGCTGGCGGTGCTGGTGAGCGGTATGTCGCAGAGCCTTGGCCGGTATGCCAAGGCCATTCTGGCCGTGCTGGTCTACGCGGTCTACTACAACCTCGGCGGCCTGGCGAAGAACTGGGTGGAGAACGGTACGGTGCCGGTCACGCCCGGGATCTGGTGGGTACAGGCACTGCTGCTGGTCCTGCTGGTGGTGCTGTTCACGCAGCCGCGCCGCAGTATGCGTCGCCATGCGCGGCTGGCGGCGAAAGCATGACGATCGTCGATCGTTACATCCGTGATGCCCTTGCACGCGGCTTCCTGATCGTACTGCTGATACTCGTGGTGGTGTTCAGTTTTCTCGATTTTGTCGAGCAACTCGATGAAACCGGCCAGGGTCATTACGGTGCCTTCCAGGCGCTCGGCTTCGTCATCCAGACCACCCCGTCGCGGGCCCTGGTGCTGGTGCCGGTATCAGCACTGCTCGGCAGCCTGCTCGGCTTCGGCCTGCTCGAGCGCAACAGCGAGCTGGTGGCGCTGCAGGCGCTGGGCATATCGGTGCGCCACATTCTGCTGTCCACGCTCAAGGCCGCGGCACTGCTGCTGCTGCTCATTGTCATCCTTGGCGAATGGGTGGCGCCGGAACTCGCGCAGCGCGCCTGGCGACAACGCGCGCTGGCCATTTCCGGTGACGTGCTGCAGAGCGACGACGAGGGCGACAGCTTCTGGTACCGGGATCGCAACCGCTTCATCAACATCCACGATATGCGTTACGGGCGGATCCCCGTGGGCATAGAGATTTTCGAGTTCGCCGACGACGGCAGCCTGCAGGTCTACATTCGTGCCGCGCTGGCCGAGCGGGTGCGCAAGGACACCTGGCTGTTGCGGGACGTCAGCCAAACCCGGGTCGGCAGTGGTGGCTGGGCACGGGAACGCCAGGCCGAACTTGAATGGGAGGGCTTTCTGAGTCCGCCCGAGGGGGCGGTCACCGAACTCGACGTCGACTCGCTTGCCCCGAGTGAACTGCTCGACTACCTGCGCGGGTTGCGTGCCCGTGGCCAGAATGCCGAACGCTTCGAACTGGCATTGTGGCGCAAGCTCAACATCCCGCTTGCCGCCCTGGCGATGGTGCTGCTGGCGCCGCCGTTCATGTTCGGCCGGATGCGGCGCCTGAACCCCGGCAAGCGGCTGATGCTGGGGGCCGGTGTTGGTGTGGGCTTCTACCTCAGCGACCAGATCCTGCAACAGATGGGCCTGCTGGCGAACGCGGACCCGCGGCTGGTGGCCATGGGGCCGGCGGCCATCATGCTGGCTGCCGGCCTGCTGCTGAGCCTGCGACTGCGATGAGTCCGGTGCGCTTCAACTGCCTGGTGCTGGCCGCCGGCCGCGCCGGCACCGACCCGGTCGCCGCCGCGGCCGGCACGAGCCACAAGGCGCTGGTGCCGGTGGCGGGGATGGGCATGCTGGCGCGGGTGCTCACCACGCTGGCGCATGCGCCGCAGATTGGCGGGGTGGCGGTGGTTGGCGAAGCCGCCAGCCCGCGCCCCGGTATGGGCAGCCCCGGTCACGGCCGGGGGG
>CAYGQN010000055.1:0-15905 GCA_964351795.1 uncultured Gammaproteobacteria bacterium | reverse complement strand
GCGGTCTCGTCGAACAGGTTGGTGGCACGCAGGAAGCCGGTCCAGTCCGCGCCGCACTGGTCGGCCTGCGGGTCCGCTTCTGACCCGGGCCCGCCCTGCCGCGGCCCGCCCGGGGCCGGCAGGGCGGGGCCGGCTGCAGTGGATCCCGGGCCGCGGTGCCAAACCCGTCACGGATCTGCCCGGGCAGGCGTCGACAAGTTTGAATTCCTTCGCGGTTCCGCTGCCGGCACGGGCGTAGCGTGGGTGCGTGGGCAGAGGCGAGGCTGCCCGGCATGCGCCACCGCGGCCCGGCTGGCCACGGCGGCAGGTTCCGGTCCGAATCGCTCCCTGTCCGTCAACGACGCCGTGCGGGGAACCGTCTTTGCCCGGCGGTCGCATCGCGGCCGTGCACGGGCGCTTCATCCCTTCCCCGCCGGGTCATCCGGCCTGAATCAATGGAGGGGAAACCATGAACCCGAATCACAGCCGGCGCGCCAGCGCCATCGTCCTCGTCACCGCCGCCACGCTCCTGTGGAGCACACTCGGCAGCGCCGCTCTCGTCAACCCGGGGCAGACAATCCCCCTGTCCGGCACCACCTCCGCGGCCAGTCCCGACCTGGTCGGGGGTGCCATCCAGAACGACGCACTCGCACCGTTCCAGCTCAGCACCCCCAGCCTGGACTTCATCGGCGGCAACGTGCAGCCGCGCGTGTACCCATCACTCGACCTTGGCACACTCATCTTCTCGCCGCGGATCCGCGACACCTTCAATCTTGCCTCCTTCCTTGAGTTTGCCGTCATCACCGGCCTGGACTACAGCGGTTTCGCCGGCTTCAGCACGGACGTGGAATACAGAACCGACGGGGCGGGCGACCAGGGGCCCGACAGCGTCAGCCGCAGCGCGGACGGTGACACGCTGAGCTTCGACTTCTCGTCGGCCGGCGCGGCCATCGCGCCACCCCAGGAGAGCCTGTTCCTGAGCATCCTCAGCAACGCCACCGCCTGGGACAACAGCGGCACCATCACCATCCACGGCAAGACCGATTTCGCCAGTGCAACGGTGTACTCGGTCACGCTCACCGGCATGCCGGCACCGGTGCCGCTGCCCGCCGCGGGCTGGCTCATGCTGGGCGCCCTCGGCCTGCTTGCCCGCCGGCGGCACCGCCGGCCCTGAGGGCGACACGGTCGATGCGCGCTGCCAGGGACGGCGGCGCGCCATCCGTGACCAGAGGCGGGCCACGGCCAGCCAGCCGGCCCGACCGCGGGTGCCGTCACCGCCAACCCGGTGACACCGTCGGCGCCGCCGGCCTGCACAGCCAATGCACAGCTTGCGCAGCGACGGGCTTCCCCCACTTTAGGACAGATGTACAATTGAGCATCGAACCGATTTCCGGCTGTCGCACCGCCCATGCACCTACGCCTGAGCCCGCTCACCGTTTTCATCGTCGCCTTCTTCGTGACGCTGGTGTTCATCGTCAGCGGCGATGACGACGAGCGGCCACGGCCGCCACCCCCCTGGCAGGACAGCAGCGAGTCCCCGGCGACGCCCGCACCGCCGCGTCGCACCGGCACCGGGCTCGACGATTACGTCGGCGCGACGACGCCGGCCGCTGGCACACGCGCCACCGCCGTCGCGGCCACCGATATCCCGCCGGCGGCTCCCGTCGATGACGCAGCACCGGCGGACAGCCCCGCCGCGGACAGCAGCCCCGGCGCTGACCCGGGCCAGCGTGTGACCCCGGACACGAACTTCACCCTGGCCACCGACTGCCCGCGCGCCTTCTCGCTGGACGCTGCCGGCAACTGCATTTTCGACAACCCCTATGCCGGCTTCACCCCGCCCTGGGAGCTGACCAATCACATCCGGGCACTGCCGGCGCTGCCCGGCCCGTTCACGCCGCAGCAGATCGACCTCGGCCGCCTGCTGTTCTTCGACCCGGTGCTCTCGGGCGCGCAGGACACCTCCTGCGCGCACTGCCATCATCCCGACGACGGCTTCGCCGACGGCCACGGCCGCAGCCGCGGTGTGGGTGCCAGCGGCGCCGGCCATGCGCGCCGGGGCGGCGTGGAGCTGCCCCGCGGCGCCCCCAGCCTGTGGAACATCGGTTTCGCCGACAAGCTGTTCGTCGACGGTCGCGCGCCCAACCTGCAGGAGCAGGCCATGGGCCCGCTGTTCTCACCCGACGAGATGGCCGCCAACCCGCAGGACATGATGGCGCGACTGGCAGCGATACCGGCCTACGAGGCGCTGTTCCTGGAGGCCTTCGGCGAGGGCGAGCCGGTGATTACCCTGGGCCGTGTGCTCGATGCCATTGCCGCCTTCCAGAGCACGCTGGTGAGCTTCGACAGCCCCTATGATCGCTACACCCTCGGCGACAGGACCGCGCTCAGCGACGCGCAGCAACGCGGCCACGACCTGTTCCATTCCTTCATGACCCGCTGCGCCAACTGCCATGTGCCGCCGTTGTTCAGCGACAACCAGCTCGTGGTGATCGGTGCACGCGAGCCCCCTGGCAAGGCCTTCGACCCCGGTGCCGGTGCGGTCACCGATGATCCGACCCTGCATGGCGCTTTCCGCACGCCGCAGCTGCGCAACGTGGCGCTGACCGCCCCCTACATGCACTCGGGCGGGGAAGCCACGCTGCGCGAGGCGGTGGCCTTCTACAACGAAAAACGCGGCCACGCCGTACCGGAGGGCGAACCGGTCCTCATACACTGGCTCATCTTCGCCGATGGCCGCCTCCTGTCCGACCGGCAGGTGGATGATCTCACCGCCTTCCTGCACGCGTTGAACGATCAGTCGGCGATGCCGGAACTGCCGCTCGCCGTGCCCTCCGGCCTGCCGGTGGTGCCACGGCTGGAGGCGCAGCCGCGCGTCGCCGGCAACCGCGGCCCCTGAGCGCTGCTCCCGGGGCAGGTCATCCGGGGTTCGAGGCACGGTCATCGGCCGGCCGTGGCAAGGCAGGCCGCGGTAACCTGACATTTGCACTCAGGCGGTTAGAATACGCGCCCGATCCAGGCCGCTGCCCCGGGCAGCGCGCACGACCCGACAGTGAAACCTGCCATGCTCAAGACCGACGACCTGCACATTGTCGAAAGCCAGGAGGTCATCCCGCCGGCCCGCCTGGCCGAGGACATCCCGGTATCCAACCGCGCCGCGCAGACGGTGTTCTATGCCCGCGAAGCGGTGCAGAAGGTCCTGCGCGGACAGGACAGCCGCCCCATCGTGGTGGTGGGCCCCTGCTCCATCCACGACGTGGAACTGGCGCGCGACTTCGCCGAACACCTCAAGCCGCTGATCAACGCCCTGGCGGACAGGCTGGTGATCCTCATGCGCGTGTACTTCGAGAAGCCGCGCACCACCGTCGGCTGGAAAGGCCTCATCAACGATCCGGGCCTGGACGAGAGTTTCCGCATCAACGACGGCCTGCACATCGCCCGCCGCCTGCTGGTGGACCTGAATGAAATGGGCGTGCCCTGCGCCACCGAGTTCCTGGACCCGATCTCCCCGGCCTACATCGCCGAGCTGGTGACCTGGGGCGCCATCGGCGCGCGCACCACGGAAAGCCAGGTGCACCGGGAGCTGGCCTCCGGCCTGTCCTGCCCCATCGGTTTCAAGAACGGCACCGACGGCAACATCCAGATTGCCGTTGATGCCATTCGCTCGGCCGCCAACCCGCACCGCTTCCTGGGTGTGACCAAATCCGGCCGGGCCGGGGTGTTGAGCACCAATGGCAACCCCGACTGCCATGTCATCCTGCGCGGCGGCAGCGACGGCACGAACTACGATGGCGACAGCATCGATCGCACAGCGGCCATGATGGAAAAAGCCGGCCTGCGCCCGAACATCATGATCGACTGCAGCCATGCCAACTCGCAGAAGGACCACGAGCGGCAGGTGACGGTGGCGAAGGAAGTGGGCGCGATGATCCACGCCGGTGATCGACGCATCGTCGGGCTGATGCTGGAAGCGAACATGCAGCCCGGCCGGCAGGACCTCAAGCCCGGGCAGTCGTTGCAGTACGGCGTGAGCATCACCGACGCCTGCATGGGCTGGGACAGCGCGGCCGCCGCGCTTCAGGCACTGGCGCAGGCCTGAGGCCGCGGGTCCGCGGCATCCCGCACTGGCTTGCGTCGACAACAGCCGGGCCCACCGCCTGCAGGCGGAAGCGGGTCCCGGCCGGAGCCCAGATGGCATTCAGCTCACTCATGACGGGCCCGCGCAGGTCCGCCTCGCTCACCCATGCCGGCAGGGGCTGGCCCTGCACCGTGAACGGGAGGTCCCGCAGTACGTGGATGCGGATGGGGATTTCCAGGTCCGCGGCCGCCGCGAAGGGCCCGGGGCCGAGGCAGGCCAGCAGGCACAGCGCGCGGGCGAGGGCGTGAACCGGAATCGAGAGCTTGCTCAGGGGCACGGGGCTGCACCGCAATGTTGATGTCTGCCCGCAGGATAACGGCGGCCATGGCCACCGGCTTGACCCGGGCAGGGTGGCACCGGCCCGGAACTCACCCGGCGGCGGGCGCGTCCGCACCGCCGCCGGGGTCCTCGACTGATCGTTGCCTGCTCAGACCTCGATGTGAAAGCTCACGCCGAAGCGCTCGACGAGATCACGCTTCTCGAGATCCGGGCCCACGGCCTCGTTCTGGATGACGTTGTCGCGCACCAGGCCATCGGTGGCCTCGCGGCGCAGGATGACAATGACGTTGGTGTCATCGAGCACCGAGAACGGGAACTCGTGCCAGGTGCCGAGCTTCATGGCGAAGCCGGCCTGGCCGTCGAACAGGAAGGCCTCGGCCTTGTCGATGTCCGGCACGTCCTTGTCGTTCGGCGGCGCCATCACCGCCACGAAGGGCTTGCCGCCGAGCGGGATGAAGGCCTGGGTGTGCTTCATGTGGCGCTCCATCCAGCGCACTTCCAGCGGCCGCCGGTTGATGGTGACCACCGGCAGTTCGGTCTGATCATCCGAGACGAAATTGGTAAGCCGGCGCACCTTGACCGCGCCATCGTAGAAATCGATGGGCATCGGTTCGACGTCGGGGCGGTAGCCCAGCACGTCACCGTAAGGCGCCAGTGCTTCCGGCGTGGCCCGCTTGACCTTCAGAACGCGGGTTTCCACGTTTGGCGATACAACTGCACTCATGATTGTTCTCCTTGTCGGTCCATGGAATCGAGGTTAACCGCGTGCGTCATGCCTTGTCACGGTTGTCGCGAAGACGCGCCGCCGCCGTGCGGGCGGCGCGGACGATGCTCTGGTAGCCGGTACAGCGGCACAGGTTGCCGGCAATGGCGCCGCGGATTTCGGCGTCGGAGGGATCGGCATTCTCGGCCAGCAGCTCGGTTACCGCGAACAGCATGCCCGGCGCGCAGTACCCGCACTGGAAGCCGGCCTCGTCCCAGAAGGCCTGCTGCACGGGGTTGAGGCTGCCGTCGGCATTCGCCAGGCCCTCGATGGTGGTGATTTTCGCCCGCTGCACGCTGGCGGCCGGGGTGATGCAGGCCTTGGCGATGCGGCCATCGATGAGCACGGTGCAGGCCCCGCAATGGCCGGTCATGCAGCCCATGTGGGTGCCGGTGAGTTGCTCCTGCTCGCGCAGGAAATCCAGCAGCGAGGTGGTCGGCTCCACCTCGGTTTCGCAGCGCTTGCCGTTGATCCGGCATTGCAGCAGGACGGTGTCCTCGAGCAGTTCTTCCAGGTCGATTTCGGCAGCCAAGTTCGCTCTCCGTTCAGTGGGACTGCGTTGCCAGCGCCGCGTTGACGGCGCGGCGCGCCACCACGCCGGCCATGGCGCGACGGTAGTCGGCCGGACCGCGCTGGTCGTCCAGCGGATCCCGCACGGCGGCGCAGACCTGGCTTTCCAGGCGGGTTTCCGCGTGCGGCGTCCAGGCCTGGCCGAGCAGGGAGGCAACCGCGGCGCTCATGTCCTGCGGACGCTCGCCCACCGCGCCCACCGCCAGGCGCAGCTGCGCCAGGTGGCCGCTGGCATCGGTGGCCAGCATCACCGCGGCAGTGGCGCTGGAATACGCGCCCTCGCTGATTTTCAGCTTCTGGTAACCCCAGGCGCTGCCAGCGGCCTGCACGGGCACGATCACCTTCACGAGGATGGCACTGGAGCCGAGGCCGTGGCCGGTCTCGCTCATCAGGTCGGCAAGCGCGAGCTGACGGCTGGCATCGCCGCTCAGCAACTCCACCTGCGCCCCCAGCGCGAGCAGCGGGGGAATGACATCGTAGAGCGTGTTCATGGACACGATGTTGCCGCCGATGGTGCCGCGGTTGTGCACCTGGCGGCCACCGCCGACCTGCGTGACCGCGTGCGCCAGCAACGGCGCCACGGCCTGCACGTCGGCATGGGCGGCAATGTCCCGATGCACGCTCAGGGCGCCGATCTCGAGCGCGCCATCGGCGGCGAGGCGGATGCCGGTGAGTTCCTTCAGGCCGGAGATATCCACCAGCACGGCCGGTTCCATGTGCCCGTAGTTGATGAAGGGCATCAGCTCCTGGCCGCCGGCAATGATCATCGCGCCGGTATCCAGGGCACCCAGCAGCGCTGCCGCCTGCTCCAGCGAGCGCGGCCTGGCGTACATGGCGCGGCTCATGCCACTTCCTCCCGGGCGCCGTCGGCGCGGGCACGGCGGATGGCCGCCCACACGCGATCGGCGGTCACCGGCAGGTCGAAGATGGCCACACCGAGCGGCGCCAGCGCATCGTTGACGGCGTTGACCACCGCGGCGGCCGAGCCGCCCACACCGGCCTCGCCGGCGCCCTTCAGGCCCATGTAGGTGCCGGGGTTGGGCGAGTCGTGATGCACCATGGCGATCGGCGGGACGTCCAGCGCCCGCGGCATGACGTAGTCGGTGAAGCCGCGCGTGAGCTGGCGGCCCTGCGCATCGAAGCGCACGTCCTCGCCGAGCATGCCCCCGACGCCGAAGGCAATGGCGCCGCAGGCCTGGCCCTCGACCAGGATGGGGTTGATGACCTTGCCGCAGTCGTGCGCGGCGGCAAAGGCCAGCAGCTGCACGTGGCCGGTGTCCGCATCCACCTCGCACACCGTGGCGTAGGCGGCGTTGGAATAACTCGGGTAGGGATTGATACGGCCGTTCTCGTCCGGAGTGTGGCGGATCTGCCCGGGCCGGAAGGTACACGTCGCCTCCAGCGGCGGCATGATCTTCAGGCCGATATCGTAGGCGCGCGTGTAGGCGGCGTAGGCCACCTCGCCGATGGTGAGCGTACGGCCAGGGGCCGCCGTGGACGTCACCACGCCGCGGCGGATATCGACGCTGTCCTCGGCCACCTCCAGCAGCGCCGCGGCGATGGTCACCAGCTTTTCACGCACCTCGCGCGCGGCCAGCGCCGCCGAGCCGCCACCGACGATGGTGCTGCGACCGCTGTAGTTGCCGAAGCCGTAGGGGCAGGTGGTGGTATCGCCCTGGATGACCTCGATGGTGTCGAGGTCGGCGCCGAGCTCATCGGCGACAATCTGCGCGATGCCGGTAGGATTGCCGGTGCCGGGCTGGGTCACGCCGGTGAGCACGATCACCGAGCCACCCGGGTCCACGCGCACGGAGCTGGAATCCCAGCCCGAGACCATCGTGCCCGGCAGCGCGCCGCCCTCGGGCGTGAGCTCGTAGGCCACGCCGATGCCGATGTAGCGGCCCTCGCGGCGGGCGGCGGCCTGCTTCTCACGCCAGGCTTCGAGGCCGAGTGCTTCCACCGCCTTGCGGGTGGCGCCGGCGTAATCGCCGGAGTCGTAGCTCAGGCCGGTGGGGCTGGCGTAGGGGAAGGCGTCCTTGCTGATGAAGTTGCGGCAGCGCATCTCCACCGGGTCGATGCCCAGTTCCCGCGCCGCCTGGTCGATGCTCAGCTCCAGCGCCAGCGCCGTGGCCTCCTTGCCGTAGCCGCGCGCGGCGTTCCACGGCGGCTTGTTGGTGGTCACCGCGGTCATCTTCACGTCGATGTCGCGCACGGCGTAAGGCCCGGGCATGGTCAGGCCGGTGAGAAAGGCCATGCCCCAGCCCGGGCAGGCCGTGGGCGCGCCGGTGTTGGCGATGAAGTGATCCTTCAGGCCGAGGATCAGGCCGTCCTTGTCCACCGCCAGCTCCACGGGATGGATCTGCTCGCGTGCGCCCACCAGCAGGCATTCCTCGCGGTTCTCCACCCACTTCACCGGCCGCCCGGTGACGCGCGAGAGCATGCACACCAGCGCCTCTTCGGGGTGGCCGTGCATCTTCAGGCCGAAGGCACCGCCGATGGCCGGTGCGATGATGCGGATCTTGTTCTCCGGCAGGCGCAGGGCATTGGAGAGCACGTGCCGCAGCGGATGCGGGTTCTGCGCCGTGGCATACAGCGTGACGCCATGCCAGCCCTTGTCCCACACGGCGTTGTAGGCGCGCGCCTCGATGGGCTGGGTGGAGAAGCGATGGATGCGCACCTTCGTCTTCACCACCTTGTGCGCGGCGGCGAAGGCGCTGTCGACGCTGCCGTTGATGAACGGCGCCTGGATGAGCACGTTGTCCTGCCAGCCCGGCACCACGCGCGGCGCGGCCGCGTCCAGCGCCGCCTCGGCATCGAGCACTGCCTCGGTCGGCTCGTAGTCCACGCGGATTTTCGAGGCGGCATAGCGCGCGGTGTCGCGGCTCTCGGCCACGACCACCGCCACCGGCTGGCCGTAATGCCAGACCTGGCCCAGTGCCAGGCAGCGCAGCTCGGCGCGCTGGCCGCCGAAGATGGACGGGTCGATGTACGGGGGCAGCGGGTCCAGGTGTTCGGCCGCGCCCTCGCCGTCCATCACCAGCACGACGCCGGCCACCTTGCGCGCCGGCTCGAGATCCACCGAGCGGATCTTCGCCGCCGCATGGGTGCTGCGCACGATGTGGGCGTACAGCTGCCCGGGGAAGCTGAAATCGGCCGTGAACTTCGCGTTGCCGCTGATGACCGCGTCGCCGCCGAGCGTGCGCACGGTCCGGCCGACGTAATCGGACGTCTCGGGATCCTGCATGGCTACTCCCCTGCCCTGTTTTGTCGACAATCCTGCCGACAATACCAGGCCCGCCTATTGACCGGGATCAAGTTGACGGCGCCGGGGCGACACCGCCGCCGGCCGGCTGACCGGCCCCGTGGCGGGCAACACCGCGGTGCTGCCCCGCAGCATCGGCGGCCCGCCTCAGGTGATCTGGTAGCGGTTGCGGTCTTCCAGGAACACGCGGTTGGGCACGTGCTCCGGGTCCATCCCGCTCAGCACCGCGGTGACGTCGGCGACAACCTTGGGCGCATCCTTGTAGTAGCTGTGCTCCACCACGCCCCGCACGACACGGGTGCAGTCCACCTGCGTGACCTTGGCTGGCATCTGGAAGGGCTGACTCGGTCCGTCGTCGCCGAGGCGCTCGGGGTTGGACTTGGTGGCATCGCTGATCGACATCGCGCGGTCATTGCGATTGAAGTAGATGTTCACCCGCCGGGCCATGCGCGGCAGCAGCTTGAGCTTGTGTTCGTGCTCGAAGGCATCGTCGTCCTCGTCCGGGGCCATGAGCAGCACCTGGTCGAAGATGCGCCGCGGCCGCCAGGAGGACTGGCGCAGGAACTCCTGCACGGCATGGCGCAGCACGTAGTTGCCCATGCTGTGGCACATCAGGTGAACGCGTCGTTCGCATTGGTCGGCCTGGGCCAGGCCGACCAGGAAGTCGTGGAACTTCAGCAGCCCGCGCGCCATGGCGGCACCGGAGGCGGCCGCATCGCGGCGATCATTGGCGTAGGCCAGGAAGGGTGCCATGGAGCCGTCCGAGGGCCAGGAGAACAGCGCCATGTTCACGCCCTTGCCGCCATCGACCCCGGCCAGCCGCTCGCCGAGCTCGGAGGCCGCCTTGCAGGCCTCCTTGAACGAGACGTTGTAGCCATGCACGAAGATGACCGTATCGCGGCACTGCTTCACCATCGCCTCACGCACCTCGTGGAAGACCCGGCTGCTGCCGAGCTTCGACTTGTGCACATCCAGCTGGCGACCCTCCTCGTCCGGCACGAGCTTCTCCGGTGCCGTGTGCACGCTGACGCTGCGGCCGCTCACGCGGGCGCGGCCGAAGCGCAGCACGGAGATACCCTCCGGGTTGAAATCCTTGCCGAAGTTGGTCGGATTGGCCCGCGGGCTGGGCCGGCGGTTGGTAGCGAACCAGACGTCCATGAGTTGTCTCCTGTGTTGCTGCGCGCCTGGGCGGGCCCGCTGGCCCTGTTACCCCGCGCCCGTGTCGTCGCGGCCCTGCGCCTGCAGGGCACGCTGGAATCCCTCGCGCTGCATCAGCCGTGACAGCCACGCCTGGGTCTGCGGCTGGTAGTCCTGCGCCAGCCCGAGACAGCGGCCGAGGTACAAGGCGTAGCCGATGGCGATGTCGGCGATGGTGAAGCGCCCCGCGCACAGGTGCTCGTGCTCGAGCAGGTGGGCGTCCAGCAGGCGCAGGCGGGCCAGGTACCAGCGCCGGTAATCCTCGGCCACGGCGGGCTGGCGGCGCGGTTCGGGTTCCAGCTTCGAGTAACGCAGGTAGATGGCCTGCGGGAAGGTGAGCGTTGCATCGGCATGATAGAGCCAGTTCAGCCAGGCGCCGAAGTCGGCCTCGGCCGGTGCCACCAGCAGGTCATCCCGGCCGTGTCGCACGGCAAGGTAGTGGCAGATGGCCACGGACTCGGTCATGTCGGTATCGCCATCGACAAAATAGGGCACGGTGCCCAGCGGGTTGATGGCCAGGTACTGGCGATGATGAACCCGCGGCGGGAAGGGCATGATCTCCAGCGCGTAGGGCAGGCCCATCTCCTCCATCGCCCACAGCGGCCGGAAGGAGCGCGCATCCCGACAATGCCACAGTTTCATCGCTGCAAGTCCCGGCCAAGCCTGGCGCTACCTTACCCCAAGGCGGTGGCCGCTGCAGGTACACGCACCGCGAAGGATCGACGCGCTGCAGCCGGCCTCAGCGTTTGTGAATCAACCGCACGCCGTCGCGAGCGCGTCGAGCCGCGTGCGGGGCAAGGCGTCTGTGGCGGACTCAAGGGCGTTTGCTTCAAGCAAATGACCGCAGGACGCGCCACGGGCAACGCAGTCGCAGCCACGGATCGGCGTGCGCGGCAGGGGGACGGTTGATTCACAAACGCTCAGTCCACCAGCCGATCGCCGCGGGCGAAGGCCAGCCAGACGATGGCGCCGGTGATCTGGATGCCGGCCGCCAGCGCGAACACGGCAGCATAGCTGCCGGTCGTATCCACCAGCCAGCCGGCGATGGCCACGCCGATGATCCCGGGGATGGTGGCTACCGTGTTGGAGATCCCCATGAGGATGTCGGCGTAGCGCGGCGCGATGTCCAGGTGGTTGGGTGCGTAACCTGACCAGGTGAAGGCGATGCAGCCAAGCGCTCCACACATCAGGCCGAGCGCGATCAGGGGCGTGGCCGCGGTCTGGGCCGCCAGCAGGAAGCCGGCCGAGCCGAACAGGCCGATGCTCTGCATCAGCTTGCGCACGAACACGATCGAATGGCCGCCCTTCATCAGGCGATCGGCGATGGCCGCGGCCACGTTCACGGCGATGAACATGCTCAGCCAGGGCGCCGCGGAGTAGATGCCGGCCCGGGTGATGGTCAGGCCCTGGGCATCGGCGAAGTAGCTCGGCAACCAGGCCAGCAGCACGTACAAGCCCCAGTTGCTGCAGAAATGGTTGACGATGAGCGCCCACACCGCGCGGTGCGACAGCAACTCGCGCCAGGGCACGGCGGCAGCGGGATCGTGGCCGTCGGACAAGGGCGCCAGCAGCGTGCGTTCCTCGGCAGTGATGCCCGGGTGGTTTGCCGGGGAGTCCGAGACCTGGCGCATCCAGATGAACGTCCACACCACGCCGGTGGCCCCGAACAGGTAGAACACCGATGGCCAGCCGAAGGTGCTCACCAGCCAGCCGGTGGTGGTCAGCGCGAACAGCGTGCCGAGCGGGATGCCACTGAGCAGCAGGCCGACCGAGCGCGCCCGCTCGCCATCGGGCACCCAGCGGCCGAACAGGCTGTAGGACGCCGGGAAGGTGGCCGCCTCGCCCAGGCCCATGCCGATGCGCGCGGCGATGAGCGCCGGCAGCGAGAGCATCGCCGCCACCGGCGTGATCAGGGTGAACACCGACCACCACAGCACGGCGCCCCCGAGGATGCGCTTGCCGCCGAAGCGGTTGCCGAGCCAGCCCGCCGGGGCCTGCAGGATCATGTAGCCGATGAAGAACGAGGACAGCACCAGGCCCTTGACGGTGTCGGACCAGCCGAAGGCCTCCTGCATGGCGATGATCGCCACGGAGATGTTGACCCGGTCGATGTAGCAGATGAACACGGCCGCGAAACACAGGCCGACGACGGTATGGCGCTTCTGCATCAGGGTGTTCGTGGCCGGGCCGTGTTGGGCTGGCCGGCCATGGTAACCGAAGCCGCGGCCAGGGGGCGGCAGCTTCAGCCCGCGGCCAGTGCGATCCGGTCGGCGTAGTCCATGATGCTGTGGTCGAACAGCGGCTCGCGCGAGTCGGGGTCCCCCACGCGCAGTGCCGCACCGTGGTGCGCATAGCCGAAGGGCCAGGTCGATGGCGGCAGCTCCGGCACCAGGTCGTTGCCATTGACATAGCGCCGGTGCGTGGCCGGATCACCCTTGAACTCGCGCTCGAGGTAGAGCCCGGGGCGCGGCTCACCGAAAGTCACCACCGCGGCGACGGGTACCCGCAGGGCGGTGATGGTCGACATCGCGCCGCCAAGGCTGTGACCGGCCACGTAACACCGGCGCAGGCCCTCCGGGCCCAGCGCGCGCAGCCAGCTGACAATCTCCCGCCACAGCTTGCGCAGTTCGCGGGTGAAGCCGCGGTGCGTCTGCGCCTGCCCCATGGGCACGCGCACGAAATCGATGTCCGCCAGTACATCGTTCAGAAGGAATTGCCGGTATTGCGCGGGCAGGGCCGGCCAGCGACCGGGCAGCCGCGCCAGCAGTGCCTCGGCCCGGCGCCGCAAGGGTTCGGGCAGCGGTTGTGGCCGCGAGGCGCGCGTGCCGCGAAAGATCAGCATATGCCGCTCGCCATGGCGCAGGCAGAAGGCCCGGGCGCCCTCGTGCGAGAACACCTGGACATCGTCGGCGCCGATCCGCGCGCAGGTGGCATGCAGATCCGCGCGGGCCTGGTAGGCGGTGTGGGCCAGGTTGGCCAGGCACCAGTCCGGGCACCATTGCCAGGCGGCGTTGAAATCCGCGCCATCGGCGACGCCGGGGAAGGCCGGGTACTCGGCCGGGCGCAGCGTGCCGTGCAGGCTGCGCGCCTCGGGCCGGGGTGGCGGCGGGGTGAAGCTCATGCCCGCCCGGCCAGCCAGCGTGCCCCGGACCGCACCGGCATGCGCTGCGCCGCGTTCAGGCCGGCAGCTTGGCGTTGTCGAGGATGCGCAGTTCCTGCTGCGGCAACGGGATGCGGATCCCGGCCGCGCGTATGGCCGCCCAGATCGCCTTGTTGGCCTGGAACTGCACCTGGAAAAAGCGCTCGGTGGGGACCCAGTAGCGCACGGCGATGACGATGGCCGAATCCCCGAAGGCCTGGATGCCGATCTGCGGCGCCGGCTCGATCACCACCTCCGTCACCCCGGCCAGCGCCGCGGCGATCACCTGCTCGGCATGGTCCGGATCGTCCTGGTAGCTGATGCCGACCTGCATCTCCACCACGCGGTTGGCATAGGAGTTCACCAGCACCTGGCCGACGATTTCCTTGTTCGGGATGATCACCGTCTCGCCATCCTCGGTGCGCAGGTAGGTCGCCGCCAGGCGCACCTCCTCCACCACGCCGCTGAGGCCTAGCGCGGTGATGGTATTGCCGACCACGAAGGGCCGGCCCAGGATGATCGCCAGCCCGGCACCGTAGTTCGACAGCGGCCCGGCCAGCGCCAGGGAGGAGCCGAAGGCCACCGCGCTCAGCGCGGCCACCAGCGGCGAGATGGTGATGCCGAACTTGCTCAGCGCGATGATGACCACGAACACCATTACCACCACGCGCGCCACGTTGGCGAAGAACTTCGACAGCGTGATGTCGAAGTTGCGCCGCTCGCCCAGGCGCAGCACCAGGCGCGCCACCCAGCGCGCGACCATGGCGCCGGCGATGAGGATGATGACGGCGCCCAGCAGCTGGAAGCCGTAGGCCACGCCGAATTCAATCAGCGTGTCGACGAGGCGCTGCAGTGTCTCGAGTTCCTGTTCCATCGTCGTGAGTCCTCTGGGCTGCCGGATGCAGAGTCGGTCGGGCGCGGGCGTTGTTCAGCGCCGCGGCGCGGGGTAACGCTGCAGGAACACGCGCACGTAGGTGTCCACCAGTTCGTTCAGGCGACCGAGGTTGGTGGTGCGCAGCGCGCCGCCTTCGCCTTCCTTCCAGCTGTGCTGCGGGGCGAACGTCGGCTTGCCGCTGTCCGCACCGATGCGTTCCTTCACACCCACCTGGATGGCGTAGGAGAACATGCCGGTGGACGTGTTCTCGTTGGCACGCAGGTAGACCTCCATCAGGCGCCCCCGATCGCTGCCGAGGGCCGCGGCAGCACTGACGATGCGGTAACCGCCGGCTTCCAGCTGGGCGGCGATCCGCTGGCGCAGCCCATCCTCGGAAATGCCGTAGCGGGCATAGGACGGTTCGACGCCATCGAAGCTGATGGCGATGGCCGGCGGCTCCGGGGCCGCCGCCGGGGGCGGCGGCGTCGACCGGGCCTCGTCGGCCTGCTGCGCGGCACCACCACCGAGCAGGCGTTCCATTTCGGCGGCCAGGCGGCGGCGTTTGTCCTCCTCGGCCTCGCGGCGCGCCGCCTCGGCCTCGCGCTGGGCAGCCTCGCGCCGTGCCCGATCCCGCTCGGCCAGTTTCAGCTGCAGGGATTCGGTGGCCAGCTGCACGCTCTCGGCGTCCGCGTCGATGTCCTGGGCGCTGCCGAGGTATTCCTTGGCCTGGTCGAAGTTGCCCGAGGACTGGGCCTGGCGGGCAAGCGAGACGAACTGGTCCACGACGCTGGCAACGCCTGCCTGCGCCGCCTTGTTGCCCGGATCCAGGCGCAGCACTTCGCGATAGCGGTCCAGGGCGTTCCGGCCGGCCGGGCTCACCAGGCGCAGCGCAGCGAGATCGGCATCGGCCTTGGCCAGCAGGTCCCGCAGTTCGGCGGCGCGGCGGCGGGCCGCATCATCACGCGCCTTGACGGCGCCGATGCGCTCGCGGGCCTGGGCAACGGCCCCGGAATCGGGCTTGATCAGCGCGGCCTCGTCCAGCAGCTCGCGAGCCTTGCTCGTATTCTTGCGGTCGATGGCCTTGTTCGCCTCGGCCACCAGTTCGTCCAGGGCCGCCGCCAGGCCGGACTCGGCCGCGGCGTTGTTCGGGTCGATGGCCAGCACCTGCCGGTACAGTGCCAGCGCGCTGCCCTCGGCCGGCAGCGCGTGCCGGCCCTCGCGCCGCGCCATCAGCGCCTGGTCGAGCAGGCCCGCCACCTGCTGCTTTTCCTCCCGGGCGGCACTCAGGCGGGACTCCTGCGCATTGACCTGTTCGCGCACGAACGCCAGCTGGGCGGAATCCGGGTCCAGCTCGTCGGCCTGATCGAGCAGGCCTCGCGCCTTCTCGAAGTCTTCATTGGCTGCCGCTTCACCGGCACGGCTGGCCAGGGTCTTGACCACGTCGGCCAGGCCCTGGCGCGCAGCGGCATTGGCCGGATCGATGGCCAGCACTTCGCGGTAGAAGCCCATCGCGCTGTTGTCCGCCGGCTCCACCACCCGGCCGGCACTCACGGCCAGCTTGGCCGAATCCAGCAGGGCCTCCACGCGCCGTTGCGCGCGTTCGGCATCGGCGGTCATCTGCGCCGCGAGGTCGGCGGGCGGTGCCGGGGGGGTCGCGCTGCCCTCGCCCGGCGTGCCGCCGATGCTGTCGGCCAGGGCGCGGAT
>CAYGQN010000054.1:14707-15988 GCA_964351795.1 uncultured Gammaproteobacteria bacterium | reverse complement strand
TCGGGAGAATCACTGGGGAGTGCGTGCTCGAACGCGAGTCGGGCAAGATCGTCCCGCTGCTCGGGAGTGAGCCCGACGGCGTGGTCCGAGAGATGCTCCTGGGGATATCGCACAGCCCACCAAGGACCCGGCTCGCCGGGGCGGGCAGCACGCGGGCCATCCACTGCGGGTCGGGCGGCCGGGTGAAGCACGACACGCCGATGACCAGGGCGATGGACAACAAGGCGCCCAGCGTGGCGCAGGAGTAAGGGTTGCTCTCCTGCGCCGCCAGCCAGCCCAGCGCACCGGGCTGGCCGGCGAAGGGCGACAACAGGCCGGCCTTGAGCACGATGAAGCAGGCCCCGCCAGCGAAGAACCCGGCCAGCGCCCCGGCCGCCGTCGCCCGCCGCCACAACACGCCGACGAACATGGGCCCGGCCGTGGCGGCCATCATGCCGCCGATGCCGGCCCACAGCAGCAGGGCCACGTTCATCTGCTGCGACGCCCAGGCCAGCCACACCGCCGCGGCCATGATCACCACGGTCGCCACGCGGCTGATGACCAGCGCGGTGCGATCCACCTCGGCCTCGCTGCGCCGCGCGGCCTGCCGCGGCGCGATGCCCAGGCGATAGATATCGTTGGCGAAGATCTGCGAGCCGGAGATCAGCAGGCCATCGGCGGTGGACATCACCGCGGCCAGCACACCGGCGCCGATCAGCCCGGCCAGCCACGCCGGCAGCAGCGTGATGAACAATGCCGGGATGGCATCATTGGCCGTGGCCCCCTCGGCCAGCAGCGCGTCACCGAGCAGTGCCCGCGCCATGATGCCGCCGAAACCGAGCGAGGCCAGCAGCATCCCGAACACGAACGACACGGCAATGAAGCGCCATTGATCACTGTCGCTGCGCAGCGCCCAGAGCTTGTTGCCGATATGCGGCAGCAAGCCGAGCGGCGCGTGGGCGGCAAAGATGCAGAACACATCCCACCAGGAATTGAACAGCGGATGGCTGTCGTGCAGCACCTGCACCAGCACCGGGTCGCGGGCGCGCAGCTTCGCCAGCATGCCGTCGAAGCCCCCGTCAACGCCGAAGCCGGTGAAGAACATCCAGCTGATGACCAGCGCCAGCAGCAGCATCAGTGCGCCCTGCACGCCGTCGGTAAGAATGTCGGCGTGGGCGCCGCCGATGACGATGTAGACCAGCAGCAGGGCCGATGTCACCAGCAACGCCGGCAGCACATCCAGGCCCAGCATGCGGGTGAACATCACCGCCGCGGACAGCAGCTGGGCGGCCAGGTAGAAGA
>CAYGQN010000054.1:0-14697 GCA_964351795.1 uncultured Gammaproteobacteria bacterium | reverse complement strand
AAGATGAGCAGCAGCGAGAAGATGGCCACGGCCACCCGCAGAAACCCTGAGTTGTAGCGCTCGCCCAGGAATTCAGGCATGGAACGGGTGCCGAAGCGCACGCCTGCCCGGCGCACGGCCCGCAGGCACACCAGCACGCCGGCATAGACACCCACGGGGTAGACCAGCTGGTACCACAACGCCGGGAAGCCGGCGGTATAGGTGAGCGCGGGCAGGCCGATGAAGGTGCCACCACTGGCGGTGGTGGCCACCAGGGCGAAGGACAGGAACCACGGGCCGTAGCTGCCCCGCGCGGTCGCGAAGTCGTCGCTGTTCTTCACCCGGCGCATACCGACGACCCCGAAACCGATCATCGCCAGCATGTACAGACCCAGAAACAACCAGCCCCAGAACCGCAGTGCGTCGCCGGCTTCAGGCATGCATCCCCCCCGCCGTGCACATTGGCCGGCCCTGCCGTTTACCGGCGTTGTCGGCCGCAGCGGCCCTGCGGCTATCCTAACCCAGCCGGGGCTCTCGGACGCGCGTCGCCGTCAGCGCAGGCCGAGCTGGCGGGCCATGGCCGCCTGCAGGGTCTGCACACCGGTCAGAGGCCGCACCATCACCTTGAAGTCGATGATCCTGCCCGCATCGGTCCAGCGGATGAGGTCGACGCCGTTGATCTCCATGCCGTCCTGCTCGGCGAGGAATTCCAGCACCGCCTGCTGCTCGACAACGATCTCACGCAGGTAGCGGAAGTTCATGGCCACCATCACCTCCCGTGCGGCACGCAGGTAGTGCATGCTGATGGCCGCTCCCTCCATGGGCCGGTACAGCACCGGCGAATGGAACATGCAGGCCGGATCGAGCAGGGCTTCCAGCAAAGCCGGATCCCCGCTGTCGACGTAGGCATGCCAGCGTTGGATGACCGGACTCGACATGGCCGACTCAGCCCGTCCAGCCAAGGCCGGTGGCGATACAGTTGATCGACAGCAGCAAGGGCACGGTCTGTTCGAGCTTCTCCGCGGCGTCCTTCTCCGGGTTCTCGCGAAAAGCGCGCAGCAGGCGCACCTGCTGCTCGTTGATCGCGTTCAGCGCCGGCAGACGACGCGCCAGCCGGCGGCGGAAGCGCGGAAAGCGATCGGCCGGTTCCTCGCCTCCGCTGAGTGCCAGCACGCCAGCCACGCTGCGCTCGTACTCGCTGGCGATCAGCGCGAAGATCTCGTCCCCGGCAGCGCGGTCCGGTACCAGCTCCGAGTAGGCCCGCGCGATGTCGATGTCCACCTGCGCCAGCGTTTTCTCGACCTCGTCGATGATCAGGCGGAACAGGCGCGACTGCTCGAACATGCGCGCCAGCAGTTCGCGGCCGTCATCGCCCCGCACCTTCAGGAACTCCGTCAGCGCCGTTCCCACGCCGTACCAGCCCGGCACCAGGTGCCGGTTCTGCGTCCATGCGAACACCCAGGGAATGGCCCGCAGGTCCGAAAGTGAATTGGCTCCGAATCGACGTGCCGGCCGCGACCCGATGTTGAGCAGGCCCAGCTCCTCCACGGGGCTGGCAGCCTGGTAGTAGGTGACCAGGCCCGGATGCTCGGCAAGCTGCCGGTAGGCCGAGTAGGCCAGGTCGGACAGGGCCGCCATGGCTTCCTCGATCTGCGGGTTCGGCTTGAGTGCATCCTCCATCGAGGACTTGAGCGTGTGCTCGATCACACTGGCGGACAGCAATTCCAGGTGATAGGCCGCCGTACCGCGGTTGGCGTAGCGCGAGGACACCACCTCGCCCTGTTCGGTGAGGCGCATCATGCCGTTGATCGAGCCCGCCGGCTGCGCGGCGATGGCGTGGCCGGTGGGTGCGCCGCCGCGACTGACCGACCCCCCGCGACCGTGGAAGAAACTGATGCCGACCTTGGCGCGGGCGGCCTCCTGGGTCAGCCGCTTCTGCGCCAGCGACAGCTCCCAGTTCGCGGTGAAGTAGCCGCCGTCCTTGTTGGAATCCGAGTAGCCGATCATCACCTCCTGCACACCACCCTGGCTGCGGACCGTGCGCCGGACCACCGGGCAGTCCATCAGCTCGCGGAAGATGGCCGGTGCGCTGCGCAGGTCGGCAATGGTTTCAAACAGCGGCGAGACGGTGAAACTGCAACGCTCGACCCCGGCCGGGTCCTCGAACAGGCCGGCGTACTTGGCCAGCAGGTACACCCCCAGGACATCGGTGGCCGAGCGCGTCATGCTGAGCACGAACTGGCCCATGGCGCGACCGTCCAGAGCGCCCCGCGTGGCGGCGAGCATGGAGAACAATGCCATGGTGCCGCGCCCCGGCGGTGGCAGATCGCTGAAATCCGGCAAGGTGCTCTGTGGCGCGGCCAGCTCGGCGTCCAGCCATGCCCGCCACTCACCGGACGCGTAATCCGGGCACTCGCCCTGCGGTCGGCCGGTTTTCATCGCCCAGATGGCGTTGAGCGTGCGCGTGATCATGGTGGAGTTCTCGCGCATGTCGAGGCTGGCACAGCGGAAGCCGAATACCTCGACACTGCGAACCAGCGGCAGCACGTACTCACGCGCCAGGCCCGCGCACTGGGTGGCACGCAGACCCTCGCCGAGATCCTGCAGTTCCTGCAGGAACTGGTCTGCATTCTGGTAGCCGCTGTAGCGCGCCGGGATCTGCTCCTCGGCCTCGGCGACTTCGATGGTCTTCTCCAGGCGGATGAGCATGGCGCTGGCGTACTGGCGGAACAGCTCGCCGGGATTGCGCTCACGCAGCCGCCGGCCCTGGCGGCAGGCCCGCAACGCTGCATCCAGCGAAGCCTGGAAGGACTCCGGCACGGCCACGGCATGGCCGGCAACGCTCAGGCGCCGCGCCAGCTCGCGCAGCTGATCGCGGTAGCGGTACAGGATCACGCGGCGCAGGCGGAACAGCGTCGAACGTGTGACCTCGGCGGTGACATTGGGGTTGCCGTCCCGATCACCGCCGATCCAGCAGCCGAACTGCAAGGCCGGGCCGGCCTCGCAAGTGGCGCCGCCATAGGCATCGGTGAAGGCGCGTTCGAGCTTGTCGATCACCTCCGGCGCCCGTTCGAACAGGGTTTCGCGGAAGAAGTGCAGGCCCCAGGCCACCTCCTGCGCCACGGTCGGCTTTTCCAGCCGCAGCTCGCCCGTCAGCCACAGCAGGTCGATCTCGTTGCGCAGGCGGCGCACCAGCTCGTTGCGCTCCCGCGCGGTCCAGCGGCTGGACTCCAGGTCCATCAGCAGCAGGTAGATGCGTCGATGCGTCTCCATGATGGTGACGCGCTTGGCCTCGGTGGGATGCGCGGTGATCACCGGCTGCACCCGCGCCCGGCGTACCAGGTCGCGCACGTCGGCGGCGGGGATGCCGGCCTCCGCGGCCGAGGTGAACACGTTCGCGAAGGTGCCAGGCACCGACGCCGCACCCTGCTCTATCTCGATCTGCCGCCGCCGGTACATGGCGGCATGTTCCTCGGCCGTGGCCAGGAGGCTGAACCAGATGCCGAACAGCTGCAGCGCACCCTTCAGGGTGGTGTCGTCAGCCTCGCCGAGCGGCAGATGCCCCTTGAGAATTTCGTCCAGCGTGCCGGCGCGCATCTGCACGATGTCGTGCAGCAGGCGAGCGAGCAACCGGATGTTCTCATTGGCCAGCTGCGCCGCCTCGACCGAGGCGGCGCGTTCGCCGGACCCGGTGAGGGTGGGCAGCGGAAACAATCTTCCCGGTTCGCTCACACTACCCGGTCCCGGGGCTCACGCCCTGCGAAGAAGGCATCGAGATTGTCCACGACGCGCATGCCCATGGCGACGCGGGTTTCCATCGTCGCGCTGCCCAGGTGCGGCAACAGCACCACCTTGTCCATGGCCTTGAGCGCGGCCGGCACGGCCGGCTCGCCCTCGTAGACGTCCAGGCCGGCGCCGGCGATGACGCCCTTGTCCAGGGCATCGACGAGCGCCTGCTGGTCGACCACGTCGCCGCGGGCGGTGTTGATGAGGAAGGCGTGAGGCTGCATCCGGGCCAGCCGCTCGGCATTGAGCAGATGGTAGGTGGCTTCACCGCCCGGGCAGTGCAGGGACACGAAGTCGGCGCGCTCCAGTACCGCTTCCGGGCTGTCGCAGCGCTCGGCCCCGAGTGCATTGCACAGCTCATCGGCGGGCGGATAGGGATCGTGGAAGATGATCCGCATGCCGAAGCCGAAGTGGGCCTTGCGGGCCATCGCCTGGGCGATACGACCGAAGCCGATGAGGCCCAGGGTCTTGCCCGTGACCTTGGTGCCCATCATGTGGGTCGGCCGCCAGCCGGTCCATTCGTCCTGGCGCACGTGCCGCTCGCCCTCGCCTGCCCGCCGCGCCACCATGAGCATCAGCACCATGGCGATGTCGGCGGTGCAATCGGTGAGGACCTCGGGCGTGTTGGTCACCACGAGGCCCTGTGCCTTGGCGGCGCTGATGTCGATGTGGTTGAACCCCACCCCGAAGTTGCCGATGACCCTGGCGCGAATACCGTCGGCAGCCAGCACTTCGGCGCTGACCTTGTCCGATACCGTCGGGCAGAAGGCGTCGCAGTTGGCCAGCGCCGCCTGCATCTGCTGTGCCGTCATCGGCGTATCGGAGGTGTTCAGGACTACGTCGTACTTCTCCTGCATGTGCCGCTCGACCGGTTCCGGCCAGCGGCGGGTCACGATGACTCTGGGTTTGCTCATGTTCATTCCCCGTGCGCCCGGCTGGCGCGTTTGTCAGGCTGCCTGCTTGCCCAGTACCTCGGCCACCGTCTCGCCGAAGGCGCTCGGGTTCGGTACCACCACCACCCCGCATTCCTGCAGGATTTCGACCTTCTCGGCGGCACTTTCGCCGAAGGCCGAGATGATGGCGCCGGCATGGCCCATGCGCCGCCCCTTGGGAGCGGTAAGGCCGGCGATGTAACCGATGACCGGCTTGCTCATGTGCTCCTGGTAGAAGCGCGCGCCCTCGGCCTCCTGGGGCCCGCCGATTTCACCGATCATCACGACCGCGTCCGTCTCCGGATCCTGCTCGAACAGCTCGAGGATGTCCCGGAAGGAAGAGCCGTTGATGGGGTCGCCACCGATACCGACGGAGGTGGACACGCCGATGCCCATGGACTTCATCTGCGAGGCGGCCTCGTAACCGAGGGTGCCCGAGCGCCCGACGATGCCGACCCGCCCCTTCATGTAGATGTGGTCGGGCATGATGCCGAGCATGGCCTTGCCGGGGCTGATGGTGCCGGCACAGTTGGGCCCGGTCAGGCGCATGCGCTGATCCTGGCGATAACGTCGCATGTAGCGCTTCACGCGGATCATGTCGTGGGCCGGGATGCCGTCGGTAATGCATACCGCGTAGCGGATACCGGCGTCGTTGGCCTCCATGATGCTGTCGGCGGCAAACGGCGGCGGCACGAAGATGATGCTGGTGTCGGCGCCGGTCTCGCGCACGGCTTCCTTGACCGTGTTGAACACGGGCCGGTCGAGGTGCCGGGTCCCGCCCTTGCCCGGCGTGACCCCGCCAACCACCTGGGTACCGTAGCGAATCATCTCGCCGGCGTGAAAGGTTCCGATCTGGCCGGTAAAACCCTGCACGATAACCTTGCTGTTCTCGTCTACCAGAATGCTCATGTTGTTCTCCCCCTCGCCTGTCAGGCGGCCTTGCCGGAACGCCACGCGTCGACCGCACGCTCGGCGGCCTCCTTCAGCGTGGTAGCGGTCACGATGGGCAGGCCGCTGTTTTCCAGGATGGCGCGGCCCTCTTCGACATTGGTACCAGCCAGGCGCACGACCAGCGGTATCTTCAGGTCGAACTTCTCCACCGCCTGGACAACACCCTCGGCGACCCAGTCGCAACGGTTGATGCCGGCGAAGATGTTCACCAGGATGGCTTCGACCTTCTCGTCCTCCATGACCAGGCGCATCGCCTTGGCCACGCGCTCGGGCGAGGCACCGCCGCCGATGTCCATGAAGTTGGCCGGCTCGCCACCGGCGTGCTTGATCATGTCCATGGTGGCCATCGCCAGGCCGGCGCCATTGATGATGCAGCCGATGTTCCCTTCCAGGCCCACGTAGGACAGGCCGCGATCGGAGGCCTGCATCTCGCGCGGGTCCTCCTGCGACTTGTCGCGCAGCTCGGCGATGTGCTGGCGGCGGAACAGGGCGTTGTCATCGAAGCCCATCTTCACGTCCAGGGCATACAGACGCCCGTCGGCGGTGATCACCAGCGGGTTGATTTCCACCATGGTGGCGTCCATGTCTCGGAACGCGCGGTAGGCCCCGAGGATGGTGGTCACGGCCTGGCTGGTGAGTGTTGCCGGGATACCCAGTGCGAAGGCGATCTCGCGGGCCTCGAAGGGCTGCATGCCCACGGCGGGCTCGATCGCGACGCGAATGATGGAGTCGGGCTTGCTGACGGCGATTTCCTCGATTTCCATGCCGCCCTCGGCCGAGGCCACCACCATGACGCGCTCGGACTGGCGGTCCAGCACCAGGCCGAGGTACAGCTCGCGCTCGATGTCGGCTCCGCCCTCGATGTAGAGGCGGTGCACGACCTTGCCGGCGGCGCCGGTCTGGTGCGTGACCAGCCGCTTGCCCAGCAGTTCGTCGGCTGCGGTCCAGATCTCCTCGTCGGTGGTGCACACGCGGATGCCGCCGGCCTTGCCGCGGGCACCGGAGTGGATCTGGGCCTTGACGACCCACTTCTCACCGCCGATTTCCTTGGCGCGGTAGACGGCCTGCTCCGGGCTGTAGGCGAGTCCGCCCTTGGGGACCTGCACGCCGAAGTCGGTGAGTATTTCTTTTGCCTGGTACTCGTGGATATCCATTTAACCCCCCCTCGAAGATGGGTTGATACGCAAAATGGCTACCCGCGCCCGCCTCGCCGTCAGCGCAGGATCGTCGGAATCGCCGTGGCTGTCAGCCGCGCGCCGAGATGGCGTCGGCCTGGCGGACGATGTTCTCGGCCATCCGGGCCGAGGCGGCATCGATCATGCGACCGTCCAGCTGCGCGGCGCCCTTGCCGGCAGCGGCTGCCTCTTCCAGCGCGACCAGGATCCGCCGTGCCTTGTCCACCTCGGCTTCCGGCGGCGACATGACCTCGTTGGCAAGGTCGATCTGGCTGGGATGGATGGCCCACTTGCCCTCGTAGCCCAGTGCCGCGGCACGCTTGGCCGCGTCGATGAAGGCATCGGGATCGTTGAAATCACCGAACGGCCCGTCGATGGCACGCAGGCCGAAGGCACGGCAGGCCACCAGCATGCGCTGCAGGCTGGAATGCCACTGGTCCCCTGGGTAGTCGGGGTTCAGGCCACCGATGATGACAGTGCGGGCCCGGCAGGAGGCGGCGTAATCGGCCACACCGAAGTGCAGGGCTTCCAGCCTCGGGCTGGACTGCGCAATCGCCTCGACGTTGGCCATGCCAAGGGCGGTCTCGATGAGCGCTTCCAGGCCGATGCGGTTCTCAAGGCCCATGGCCTCCTCGATCTGCGTGACCATGCAATCGACCATGTAGACGTCCGAGGGGGTACCAACCTTGGGAATGAGGATGGTATCGAGTTTGCTGCCGGCCTGCTCGCAGATATCCACGACGTCGCGGTACATGTAATGCGTATCGAGGCCGTTGATGCGCACGGACACGGTCTTGCCGGCGCCGCGCCAGTCGAGACTGTTGAGCGCCTCGATGATGTTCTTGCGGGCGTTGGCCTTGTCGGCCGGGGCAACGGCATCCTCGCAATCGAGGAACACGTAATCGGCCTTGCTGGCCAGTGCCTTTTCGAACATGCCGGGGTTGGAGCCCGGTACGGCCAGTTCGCTGCGCTGCAGCCTGGTCTTTCTTGGCGGGTACTGTGCGAAGCTCATGTACTCCCCTCCTCCGGATAGCTGGTGTCCCACCGGCGCCAGGGTGGCGCCGGTGGGTACTGCTGACGAGCGCCCGGCCTCAGCGCGTCTCGCGAAGATACTCCTGCGCTGCCCCGACGCCACTGCCGGGGGTGATATCCATGCCGGCGTCGCGCATGGCCATCTCCGCTGCGCACAGGGCCGACAGGGTCATGATTTCGTCCATGTTGCCAAGATGACCGATACGGAACAGCTTGCCGGCCATGACGTTAAGACCCAGTCCGAAAGACACATTGTAGTTGTTGTAGGCGGCCTTGATGACGGCGTTGCTGTCCACACCCTCGGGTACCATGACGGCGGTGACGGTATCGGAATTCCACTTCGGATCCTGCGCGCAGACCTTCAGGCCCCAGGCGTCAACCGCGGCACGCACGGCGCTGCCATAGCGATGATGGCGCGCGGCGATGTTATCGAGGCCTTCCTCGAGGATCATGTCGATGGACTCGCGCAGGCCGTGCAGCAGCGTGGCGGCCGGCGTGTAGGGAAACCAGCCGTCCTTGTTGGTCTTGATCATGTCTTCCAGGTCGAAGAAGCAACGCTTCATCGTGGCCTGGTGGCGTGCTTCCAGGGCTTTCTGGCTCACGCCAAGCAGGCACAGGCCGGTGGGCAGCATGAAGCCTTTCTGGGAACCGGACACGGCCATGTCCACGCCCCACTCCTCCATGCGGAACTCCAGGCTGGCGATGGAGCTGACGCCATCGACGAACAGCAGCGCCGGGTGGCCGAGCTCGTCCAGCAGGTCGCGCACTTCCTTGATGGAGCTGGTCACGCCCGTGGCGGTCTCGTTGTGGGTGACGATGACGGCCTTGATCTCGTGACCGTCATCGGCAGCGAGAATCTCGCGGTACCGGTCCAGCGGCACACCCTCGCCCCAGGGTGTATCGACCTGGATGACGTCCAGGCCGTGACGACGGCAGAGATCCGCCCACAACAGGCTGAACTGGCCGAACACCGCCTGCAGGATCTTGTCGCCAGGTGACATGGTGTTGGTGATGGCGGCTTCCCAGCCCCCGGTGCCCGAGGCCGGAAAGATGAACACCTGGCCCGTTTCGGTGCGGAAGACTTTCTTCAGATCCTCGAACAGCGGCTTGGAGAAATCCGGAAAGCCGGGTGCCCGGTGGTCTTCCAGGGCGACGTCCATGGCCCGCCGGATGCGATCGGGCATGTTGGTCGGGCCGGGTACGAACAGGTGGTTTTTTCCGGGCATGATTCCTCCTAAAGGGGCGATCGGATGTCAAATTCAACGTAGTGGCAAAAAGTGGCGGTTCTGGTGCAGAATCGGACCGCCGTCATAATCAGCGCAGTTTTATCGATAAAGCGCCGCATTGCAGGGCCATACTATCCCGACGCAGAACCTGATCAAACGGTGCGGGGTAAACATAATATTTCTTCTTGGTTAATAATACGGCTGAAGATTCAACTATCATACGTTTCCCATGCAGCCCGCCGGCTGCGCGGGTAACGGAAGGGAGCGTCGCCGATGGACAAACTGACCAGCATTCGCACCTTCTGCGGCGTGGCGAGGGAGGGCAGCTTCTCGATGGCCTCGCGCCACCTGGGTGTATCCACCGCAATGGTGAGCAAGCACATCAAGCGGCTGGAAGACGAACTCGGCGTGCGTCTGCTCAACCGCAGCACCCGGCACTGCAGCCTTACCGAAGCCGGCGCGGAGTTCTACAACCGCTGTCAGCAACTGCTGGCCTACCTCGACGAGGCCGAGGCAAACGTGCGCAACCTTAGTGAAGAAGTGCGTGGCACCCTCAAGCTCAGTGCCCCGGCGACTTTCGGTACCCTGTACCTCATGCCTGCCATTGCCGCCTACAAGAAGAAATTCCCGTCCCTGGCGTTCAACCTGCGCTTGTCGGCGCAGATGCCGGACCTGCTGGAGGGCGGCTTCGACATGGCCATCCACGCCGGGAATTCGCGCCTGGATGATTCCGACCTCGTGGCCCGCAAGCTCGGCTCGTTCCGCCTGGCCGTGTGCGCCACGCGCCAGTACCTGGACGCCAACGGCTGGCCACGACACCCGGAAGACCTGCGCCATCACAACTGCCTCATCTTTCACAACGAGGTGGCCACCGAGAGCTGGATGTTCCGGGGTCACGACAGCGAAATCAGCGTCAACGTGCAAGGGGACCTGCACGCCAACCAGGGCAATGCCCTGCGAGTGGCCGCCGTCGGCCACCTCGGCATAGTCCGCCTGCCCGATTACATGGTCCGCGATGACATCCACCAGGGCCGCCTCGTGGAAATCCTGGACGAGTACCAGTCGCCGCCGCGGGCGTTCTACGCCCTGTATCCGCACCGGCGGCTGGTTCCGGCCAAGGTACGCAGTTTCGTGGACTTCCTCGTGAACCGGTTCGAGACCGGCCACGGCTTCGAAGACGACGCCACCGACACGGCCGCCGCTGCACTGGCGGGGCGGCCACTGGACCCCAGCAATGTATCGCCAACCGACCGCGCAAGCGCCTGAAGGAGCAAACCGTATGTTCAGCATGAAACAGGACACGATCGCAGGCTTCGACGAGGAGCTGGCAGCCGCAATCCGCAGTGAGCGTCAGCGCCAGGAAGAGCACATCGAGCTCATTGCCTCCGAGAACTACACCTCACCGAGGGTGCTCGAGGCCCAGGGCTCCGTGCTTACCAACAAGTACGCCGAGGGGTATCCCGGCAAGCGCTACTACGGCGGCTGCGAATTCGTGGACATTGCCGAACAGCTCGCCATCGACCGCCTGAACGAGCTGTACGGGACCGATTACGCCAACGTCCAGCCCCATTCGGGCTCCGGCGCCAACGCGGCGGTGTACATGGCCCTGCTGCAGCCCGGTGACACGGTGCTCGGCATGAGCCTTGCCCACGGTGGCCATCTCACGCACGGCGCCAAGGTGAACTTCTCCGGCAAGATCTACAACCCGGTGCAGTACGGCCTGACCGAAGACGGTTCCGACCTCGACTACCAGCAAATCCATGATCTCGCGCACGAGCACAAGCCGAAGATGATTGTTGCCGGCTTCTCCGCCTTCTCGCGGGTTGTCGACTGGGAACGCTTCCGCGTCATTGCCGACGAGGTGGGCGCCTGGCTGCTGGTGGACATGGCACACGTGTCCGGCCTGGTCGCCGCCGGGGTCTACCCGAGCCCGGTGCCCTTCGCCCACGCTGTCACCAGCACCACGCACAAGAGCCTGCGCGGCCCGCGCGGGGGCTTCATCATCGCCAAGGGCCAGCCCGAGCTCGGCAAGAAGTTCAACTCGCTGGTGTTCCCGGGCACCCAGGGCGGGCCGCTGATGCATGTCATTGCGGGCAAGGCCGTTGCCTTCAAGGAAGCCATGAGCCCGGAGTTCAAGGCCTACCAGCAGAAGGTCATCGACAACGCCAGGGCCATGGCGGCCGCCTTCATGGCACGCGGCTACAAGATCGTCAGCGGGGGCACGGACAACCATCTCATGCTCATCGACCTCATCGACAAGGGCATCACCGGCAAGGCCGCCGACGCCGCCCTTGGCCAGGCATACATCACCGTCAACAAGAACGCCGTGCCCAACGATCCGCAGTCACCTTTCGTCACCAGCGGCCTGCGCATCGGCACCCCGGCGGCCACGACCCGCGGCTTCGGCGAGGCGGAGGTCACCGAGGTGGCCGGCTGGATGTGCGACGTGATGGACGACCTGGAGAACCAGCAGGTCATCGATGCCACGCGCGAGAAGGTCAAGGCGCTGTGCGCACGCTTTCCGGTGTACGGCGACTGAGCCGACTGGCCAAGGGGGACCAGACTAGTGAATGACAGCAAACTGATGGATGGCAAGCGCGTCGCCGGCGACATGCTGGAGGCCGCGGGCCGGAAGGTCGCACGCCTGCAACAGGAAAAAGGTCTGACCGCCTGCCTGGCAACGGTGCTGGTGGGCGCGGATCCCGCCTCGGCGACCTATGTGCGCATGAAGCGCAAGCGCTGCGAGGACATCGGCATGACCTCGCTCGGCATCGAGTTGCCGGCGGAGACCACGACCGAGGCGCTGGTGGCCAGGATCAGCGAACTGGCCGCCGATCCGGCCGTGAACGGGATCCTGCTGCAGCACCCCGTACCCGGGCACATCGACGAGCGCGCCGCGTTCGAGGCCATCGGCCCCGACAAGGACGTCGATGGCGTGACCGCCACCGGGTTGGGGCGCATGTGGCTCGGCCTGCCCGGCTTCGGCTCCTGCACCCCGGCCGGCATCATGCACCTGCTGCGCGCCTACGAGGTGCCCATGGAAGGTCGCAATGCAGTGGTCATCGGCCGCAGCCCGATCCTCGGCAAGCCGATGGCGGCCATGCTGCTGGAAGCCAATGCCACGGTCACCATCTGTCACTCGCGCACCCGCGACATCGGCAACATCATCCGCCAGGCCGACATCATCGTCGCTGCCGTGGGGCGCGCCAGGTTCGTCCAGGGTGACTGGGTCAAAGACGGTGCGGTGGTCATGGATGCCGGGTACAACGAGGGCAACGTCGGCGACGTGGACTTCGAGGCTGCGCTACCCAGGGCCAGCCTCATCACGCCGGTGCCCGGCGGCGTCGGCCCGATGACCATCGCCACCCTCATCGCCCAGACCGCCGAGGCGGCACTGCGCCAGAACGGTATTACCGACTGAAGCCGCAGCCAACCGGGCACCCGCCGCTCGCGGGTGCCCGGTGGCCTGTCGGCGGCGTTGCCGTCGCTAGAGACTGTCCAGTCCGGCGGCCAGGTCGCGCTTGAGATCCCGCGTACTCTCCAGGCCTACCGACAGGCGCACCAGGCCCTCGGTGATGCCGGCCTCGGCCAGCTGGGTGGCGTTGAGCCTGTTGTGCGTGGTGGTTGCCGGGTGGGTGATGGTGGTTTTCATGTCGCCCAGGTTGCCCGTGATGGAACACAGCCGGGTCGCATCGATGACCTGCCAGGCGGCCTCGCGGCCACCGCGCACCTCGAAACTCAGCAGGCCGCCGAAACCCGACTGTTGCCGGGCGGCCAGTTCATGCTGGGGATGACTGCTCAGCCCCGGGTAGTACACCTGCTCCACCGCCGGGTGCACGGCAAGCCAGGCCGCCATCTCGGCCGCGTTGTCGCAATGGGCCCGCATCCGCAGGCCCAGGGTTTCCAGCCCCTTCAGGAACACCCAGGCATTGAACGGGCTCATGCTCGGGCCGGCCGTGCGCAGAAAGCCGAATACCTGCTCCTCCAGCAGCGCGGCCGGGCCCACCACCGCGCCGCCGACGCAGCGGCCCTGCCCGTCCAGGTACTTGGTGGCCGAGTGGATGAGCAGGTCTGCCCCCAGTTCCAGCGGCCGCTGAAGTGCCGGCGTGCACAGGCAGTTGTCGACCACCAGCAGCGCGCCATGGTCATGCGCGATGGCCGCCAGGCGGGCGATATCGGCCACCTCGGTCAGCGGGTTGGACGGGGTCTCGAGGAAAAGCATCCGCGTGGCCGGCGTGATGGCGGCCTCCCAGGCCGCGTAGTCGGTCAGCGGTACGAAGCTGGTAGTGATACCGAAGCGCGGCATCACGTTGCCGAACAGGCCCACGGTGGTGCCGAACAGGCTGCGCGAGGCGACGATGTGATCACCGGCCTGCATGAGGGCCATGACCGTGCTGAGGATGGCGCTCATCCCGGAGGCGGTCGCGATGCAGGCCTCGCCGCCTTCCATCGAGGCCAGGCGCTGTTCGAAATTGCGTACCGTCGGGTTGGTGAACCGTGAGTAGATGTTGCCCGGTTCCTGCCCGGAGAACCGGGCGGCGGCCTGCGCCGCGCTGTCATAGGTAAAGCTGGAGGTCAGGAACAGCGGCTCGCTGTTCTCCTGCTCGTTGGTGCGGGACTGCCCGGCGCGCACCGCGCGGGTCTGGAATTCCCAGTCGTCGAATCCGTCGATCATGCGTGCCCGTCCCGGTGGATCAGGTGGATGAACCGCGGTGTGCGCTCGAATGGCAGGCGAAAAAAAACCTGCGCCCCGAGGCGAACCACGCTGGTGTCAGGCTCAGCGGTCCGCCTGCGGCTGCAGGCCCTGGCTCGCTTTAGCGGATTTTTTAACGCGCCCGCAAGCTGACATCAAATCGGCGCAACTGGGGCAAAGGCTAGAAGAAAAGCCGGCGCCCTGTCAAACCAGCTGCCTCAGCCGGCGCTGGCAAACAGGTCGGTGAGGCGGTTCTCGGTTTCCCCGCGCGCTGCCTTGGCGCCGTCGGCGCGGTGCTGGCCCAGCGCGGCGAGGTATTCGGCGCTGACATCCCCGGTGACGTACTCGCCGGTAAAGCAGGAAGTATCGAACTCCCGCACATCGGGGTTGCCCCGCCGGGCCGCATCGATGAGTGCATCGATGTCCTGGTAGAGCAGGCCGTCACAGCCGATGATATGTGCGATCTCGTCTTCGCTGCGCCCATGCGCGATGAGTTCCTCGCGGGCCGGCATGTCGATGCCGTATACGTTCGGAAAACTGACCGGTGGCGCGGCCGAGGCGAAGTACACCTTGTTGGCGCCGGCTTCGCGCGCCATCTGCGCGATCTGGCCGGAGGTGGTGCCACGCACGATGGAATCATCGACCAGCAGCACGTTCTTGCCCCGGAACTCCAGGTCGATGGCGTTGAGTTTCTGGCGTACCGACTTCCGCCGCAATGCCTGGCCCGGCATGATGAAGGTACGCGGGATGTAGCGGTTCTTGATGAAACCCTCCCGGTACTTCACCCCGAGCTCGTTCGCCATCTCCAGCGCCGCGGTGCGGGAAGTGTCGGGAATGGGGATCACGACGTCGATATCCACATTGGCCCACTCGCGCTGCAGCTTGTTGGCCAGGCTGGCGCCCATGCGCATGCGGGCCTTGTA
>CAYGQN010000053.1:12877-16042 GCA_964351795.1 uncultured Gammaproteobacteria bacterium | reverse complement strand
CTTTCGCCGCGGCCACGTCGCAATCCGCGGGCAGTGCCGCGGCGCTGGCGCCCTCACGCACCGTGCTGGCTGCCTACCCGGAATCGGTCCGCACCCTGATCCGCTTCAGCGATGGCCCTTTCAGCGGATGCAACCTGTTTGCGCTGAACAGCGCCCGCGCGCGCGACGCGGTGAACTTCTGGACGCGGGTGGAGCTGCAGCGCAAGCGGCCGTGGAAGCTGATCCAGGGCCTGGACCTGCTGACCCTGGCGCGATTCGTCACCGGCCAGCTCAGTTCCCGTGCTGCCATGCGGCGCCTGTCCGGCAAGCTGGATCTGCAGGCGGCCTGCGTGACGCTGCCGTTTGCCGAAGCGGCCATCGATGTGGACAAGCCGGCGGACCTCGCACTGGTGGAAGGCATTCTCAGCCGCGCCGAAGCCGGCCTGGCGCCCGGGGCGTGGAACCGCGGTGAGGTCGGCGCCGATGACTGATGCCGGGCCGTCGGTGGCCGTCATCAGCAACCCGCTCAGCCGCCGCAACCGGCGCGGATTGAACGACATAAATGCCGCCCTTGCCGGCCGGGCCGGGATCCGACACCACGTGCTGGAGCGATTCGATGCCCTGCCCGGGCTGCTCGCGAGACTGGCCGGCAACGGCACCGGCTACCTGGTCGTCAACGGCGGCGACGGAACGGTGCACGCAGTGCTGGGGGAGCTGTTCAGCGGCAGCGCGCAGGGCCTGGCACCGGCGCTGGCGGTGCTGGCCGGCGGCACCTCCAACACCATCGCCGGCGATGTTGGTCTGAAGGGCGAGCGCGGTGCCGCACTCGCGCGCCTGCTCGATGCCATTGCCGATAACCGGGCCGCAGCGCTGGAGCGCAGCCGGGCCGTGCTGCGCGTGGATTACGGCGCGGCGCGGCCAGTGCACGGGATGCTGTTCGGCGCAGCCGGCATCACGCGCGGGATCCGCACGCATCGTCGCCTCATGCCCTGGCCCTGGCTGCCCGACCCGGTGGCCACGGTGATGATGCTCGGCCTGCTGCTGGGCAGCCAGCTGGTGAACGGACGTATTGCGCGCGAGGTACTGGAGGGCGAGACCGTGCGGTTGCGCATCGACGATGCGCCAGCCGTGGCGGAGCACTACTCGGTGCTGCTGGCGAGCACACTGGAGCGGATCGTCCTTGGCAGTTGTCCGTTCTGGGGCAGCGGTGATGGCCCCCTGCGATTCTCGGCCGTGCGCTACCCGCCCGCCCGGCTGGTAAGATCGCTGCCGCGTTTCCTGTTCGGTCCGCAGCACGGCCTGCCGGCAGGCTACGCGTCCTGGAATGCCAGGCGTGTGCAGCTGCGCCTGGACAGTGCCTTCGTGCTCGACGGCGAATTCTACGAGCCACCCGCCGGCGGCGAGGTCATCCTCAGCGCTGACGAGCAGGTACGCTTCCTGTGCGTTTGAACGAGTGCCGCGACGGCGGCTGCCGCTGCGCCAGGACACGACCGGGCGTTGACAACCCCGGCGGTTCCGGCAGGTGGCCGGGGCGCGCATCGCCGGGCCGGCCGCCTGCCAGGGTGCCAGCATCGCCGCGACCGCGCCGGCAAGCACGAACGATCGGAGTGTGGACATGACGGAAATCATCGCGGTGAAGGGCTGGCGCGACCTCGGCCGTTTCCTGCGCGTGCCGTGGGCGGTGCACGGCGACGATCCACAGTGGGTACCGCCGCTGCTGCTGGAGCGCCGTCTGCACTGCTCGCGTTTCAACCCGGTGTTCGAACACGCCCGCTGGCAGGGGTTCGTCGCGCTGCAGGGCGGCCGGCCGGTGGGGCGGATCAGCGCCCAGGTCGATGATCTGCATCGCCGCTGCCACGGTCCGGACAGCGGCCATTTCGGCATGCTCGACGCCGTCGATGATCCGGCCGTATGGGCGGCGCTGTTCGGCGCGGCGGAGGGCTGGCTGGCCGACCAGGGCGCCCGCAGCATCACCGGGCCTTTCAGCTTCTCCATCAACCAGGAGTGCGGCGTGCTGGTGGACGGTTTCGATACCCCGCCGGTGCTGATGATGCCGCACGGCCGGCCGTGGTATGACGCCCGCCTGCGCGAGCAGGGCTACACCGGTGTGAAGGACCTGCTGGCCTACTGGGTGGAAACCGATTTCACCCCGCCGAAAGTGATGCAGGGCCTGTTGCGCCGCTACCGCAGCCGGGTGGTGGTGCGGCCGATGCGACGCGACCGCCTGGCCGCGGAACTGGCCATTCTGCGCGACCTGTTCAACGACGCCTGGTCGGAGAACTGGGGCTTCATCCCCTTTACCGAGGCCGAATTCCGCGAACTCGGCCAGTTACTGAAATTCCTGGTGGACGATGAACTGGTGCAGATTGCCGAGCTCGACGGGGAGCCGGCGGCCTTCATCGTCGGCCTGCCGAACATCAACGAGCCGGCGCGTGCCTTCGATGGTGCCCTGCTGCCACTGAACTGGTGGCGGTTGCTGCGCGCGCTGCGTGGCGGTCACATCGCCACCGGCCGCGTGCCGCTGATGGGTGTGCGCAAGGAGCACCAGCGCAGCCCGCTGGGCTCGGCGCTGGCCTTCATGGTCATCGGCGCGGTGAAGCAGGAACTCACCGCGCGCGGCATCATGCATGTGGAGATGAGCTGGATCCTGGAGGACAACCAGGGCATGCGCAGCATTCTCGACGCCATCGGCTCGCGCCTGTACAAGCGCTACCGGATGTACGAGAAGACGCTCGCGACGGCCTGAGCGCCGTGTTGGCAGGCCGGAAATGCCGAACCTGTCACAGCTTCGACTGGTGGCCCCCCGTCGCCGGCGGGTAACATAACCGCCACGGCGAGGTTGGATACTGTCACTGGAACATCTGAAAAGGACGCCCCGGGATCATGCTCAGGAAATCACTTGCCGCCACGCTTGGCATCGCCCTCGTTCCGCTCGCCGGTGCCTTCGACATCGTTTTCGACTATACCTACGACAGCGGCGGTTTTTTTGCCAACGCGGATCGCCGGGCCGTGCTGGAGGCCGCCGGGAGCTACTTCGAATCGGTCATCAGCGATGATCTGCTGGCCATCACCTCCAGCGGTACGAACGCCTTCACCGCCCGCTTCACGGCCCCGGATTCCGGAACCACCGTGAGCATTCCCGACTTCAGCGTACCCGCGAACACCCTGATCATCTTCGCCGGCGCC
>CAYGQN010000053.1:0-12777 GCA_964351795.1 uncultured Gammaproteobacteria bacterium | reverse complement strand
CGCCGGCGCCGTCGACTTCGCGCCCTGGGGCGGCCAGGTGGTCTTCGACATCGACAACAACTGGTACGTGGATACCGATGTCTCCACGGCGGAGCCGTTCTCCGGCGATGATTTCTACTCCGTTGCCCTGCACGAGGTCGCCCATATCCTCGGGTACGGCACGGCCGATACCTGGTTCAACCAGATCAATGGTTCAAACGAGTTCACGGGCGCCACCTCGGTCGCCGTGTTCGGCGGCAACGTGCCGCTGCAGCCCGGCGGCGGGCACTGGCTGGATGGCACCGATGGCTCACTGGACGGCATCTTCGTGGAGGCCGCCATGGACCCGACCCTGCGTGTGGGCACCCGCAAGGAATTCACGCCCCTGGACCTGGCCGCGCTGGCCGATATCGGCTGGGAAGTCACCGCCATCCCGCTGCCGATGAGCGCCCTGCTCATGCTGCCGGCGCTGGTCGGCCTGTCCAGTGCTGCCCGGCGGCGCGCCTGACCGGAGCACCGGCACCAGAATTGTTCATTGCATCATTCCGATCGGGCTCGACGCTGCTCGTCCCGACCAGATTTGATCATTTGATAAAATCCCCGCAATAAAAACTTCAGCATTTCACCAAATGGTGCAGTGCGCCATCGATCCGGCCTGATCAGTCATCTGCTTCAAATCAATCAATTAGCGATCCTGGTACGGAATCTGCACTATCGTGATCCGTTACAGGCATTCACACGGGCAGAATCCGTTGACGCAGCGCGGAAAATTGAAGGTCATCGGGACCGGTACCGACGCCGGGGAAACGCCGCCGGACTGGCCGGCGCTGGCGAAATACGTGCGGGTGCGAAGCCGTGCCAGGGCCGGCTACGTCGAGTTCGATTTCTCCATCGGCGACCCCGGGCTTTTTCTTGAGATGATTCTGCCGGAGGCGGCATTCGAGGACTTCTGCGCCCGCAACCAGGTGCAGTTCGTCACCGACGCCCAGGCGGCGGCCATCGATGCCGCCGAAAGCCGCTGGCAATACGGCGAGCCCGGCGATGCCGACGATAACAGCGACCAGTAACAGGCGGAGGACTGGAAGGTCATGACCCTTGATATTCGTACCGCGGCCATCGAGCCGGTAAGGGACACGTTCGATCACATTCGCGATCGGCTGGGTCCGGGCAAGCTGCCCACCCGCTACCAGGAAGGCGTGTTCGACCTGCAGCCGGCAGTGAATTTCCATTACCGGCCGACCTGGCAGCCCGACATGGAGCTGTACGACCGGCGCCGCACGGCGGTGGAGATGGCGGACTTCGACCAGCTCCTGGACCCGCGCCAGTACTACTACGGCAGCTGGACCATTGCCCGCGCCAAGCAGCAGGAATCCCAGGAGGGCAATTTCTCCTTCGTGGAGAAACGTGACCTGCTGGCCGGCATCGAGGAGGACTGGCGCGAGAAAATCCAGAACCTGGTGATCCCGGTGCGCCACGTTGCCTGGGCTGCCAACACCAACAATTGCTACATCGCCGCCTACGGCTTCGGTGCGGCGGTGACCTCGGCCGCCTCTTTCCAGATGTCCGACGAACTCGGCGTCGCCCAGTACATCTCGCGCATCGGCCTCATCATGGCCGGCAACACGGACGCGGTGCTCGATGCCGGCAAGCAGCAATGGATGGAGGCGCCGATGTGGCAGCCCATGCGCCGCCTGGCCGAGGACTCCATGTGCGTGAAGGACTGGTTCGAGCTGCACGTGCTGCAGAACTTCCTGGTCGACGGCATGGTCCACCAGCTGGTGTTCGACCGCTTCGATGCGGACATCGCCCGCCATGGTGGCGCCGCCTTCTCGATGCTCACCGAGTTCATGGTCAGCTGGTACGCCGAGGCCAGCCGCTGGACCGACGCGGTGATGAAGGTGGCCGCGGCCGAGTCCGATCAGAACCGGGCGCAGATCGACCAGTGGCTTGCCCGATGGCTGCCGCGGGTTACCGAGGCCGTGCAGCCGCTGGCCGAGTACGGTTTCGGCGCCGAGGCCGACACGGTCATCGCCGACATCACCGCTGCGCTCGACAAGCGCGCCGGCAAGATCGGCCTGAGCCTTTCCGGAGGAGCGCCCGCATGAGTGAAGCCACAGCCAGCAAGGTTTTCATCGCCTTCCAGAACAACGAGGAGGCACGGCCCATCATCGAGGCCATCGTCGAGGACAACCCGGGTGCCGTGTGCAACTACTCCCCGGGTATGGTCAAGATCGACGCCAGTGATCGCCTGGTGGTGCGTCGCGAAACGGTCGAGGAGAAGCTCGGCCGGGATTTCGACCTGCAGGAAATCCACGTCAACCTGATTTCCCTGGGCGGCAACATCGACGAGGACGACGACGAATTCGTCATCCACTGGGGCCGCTGAGCGGCCCCGGCCAACGCACCCCAGCCAAGACAAAGCAACAGAGCAATCGGAGAGTTCACATGAGTGCAAAGCCGAAGCGCCTGAGCCTGAAGGACAAGTACCAGCGCCTGACGCGCGATCTCGACTGGCAGCCGAGCTATCGCAGCCGCGACGAGATCTTCCCCTACGACAAGTACGAGGGGATCAAGATCAAGGACTGGGACGCCTGGGAGGATCCCTTCCGACTGACCATGGACGCGTACTGGAAGTACCAGGGCGAGAAGGAGCGCAAGCTCTACGCCATCCTGGACGCCTTCGCGCAGAACAACGGCCACCTCAACGTCTCCGATGCCCGCTACCTGTCGGCGCTGAAGCTGTGGATCCAGGGCATCTCGCCGCTGGAGTACGCCGCCCATCGCGGCTTCGCGCATGTCGGCCGCGCCTTCGGTGGCGCCGGCGCCCGGGTGGCCTGCCAGATGCAGTCCATCGACGAGCTGCGGCACGCCCAGACCCAGGTCCATGCCTTCAGCCAGTACAACCGCTACTTCAGCGGCATGCACGGCTTCGTGCACATGCGCGACCGCGCCTGGTACCTGTCGATCCCGAAGTCATTCTTCGAGGATGCCTTCAGCGCCGGCCCCTTCGAGTTCGTCACCTCGATCTCCTTCGCCTTCGAGTACGTGCTGACCAACCTGCTGTTCGTGCCCTTCGTCTCGGGCGCGGCCTACAACGGCGACATGGCCACCACCACCTTCGGCTTCTCCGCGCAGTCGGATGAATCGCGCCACATGACGCTAGGCCTGGAAGTGGTGAAGTTCATGCTCGAGCAGCACGAGGACAACGTGCCCATCGTGCAGGGCTGGCTCGACAAGTGGTTCTGGCGCGGTTACCGCCTGCTCAATCTTGTCGGTGCGATGATGGATTACATGCTGCCGCGCAAGGTGATGTCCTGGCAGGAGGCCTGGGAAATCTACTGGGAAGAGAACGGCGTGGCGCTGTTCAATGATCTCGCCCGCTACGGGATCCGCATGCCCAAGTACCACGAGGTGGCCACCGCCGAGAAGGGCCGCATCACCCACGAGACCTGGGCGACGCTGTACAACTTCGGCAATGCGCTCGGCATGCACACCTGGACGCCGCCGAAGGACGAGCTCGACTGGATGAGCGAGAAGTACGGCGAGACCTTCGATCGCCTCTACCGGCCGCGCCTGGAGCACTGGGCGGAGCTGGAAGCCAAGGGTGAACGCTGGTACATGAACCGCCTGCCGATGGTCTGCCAGACCTGCCAGATCCCGGTGTTCTTCACCGAGCCGGATGATCCGCTGTCCCAGTGCGTACGCGAGACGAAGTGGAACGGCATGAAGTACAGCTTCTGCTCGGATGGCTGTCGCGACATCTTCAACAACGAGCCTGAGAAATACTGCCAGGCCTACATTCCGCCGCAGCAGATCTACCAGGGCAACTGCGGGGGCGCCACGGACATCTGGCAGTATGCCGAGTGGCTCAACCTGGATACCAGCGTCGACACGGCCGAATACAACGGCTCGGTGGACCAGAAAAACTGGGAGAAATGGCACGGCCGCGGTGTCGCCGACGACGACAGCGGTTCAGAGGCGGCCTGAGGCCGGGAGGGCAGCGACATGCCAGTGAAGTTCATCGGAGACAGCTACGATTTCCCGGCGGCCAACCGGCAGGAGAACTACGGCGACGACTGGAACATCTACATCGGCTGGGCGCAGCATCTGAGCTATCCCTGCCCCAGCGCCTACCGCGTGCCGCCGGACACCGTGCTGCGCGAGTTCATGGAGACGATGTTCAAGCCGGACTATGCCCAGCACCCGGATACGGCCAGGCTGGACGTGGATGCCCTGGAGTGGACCTACGAGGGCAGGCCCTGGCAACCTGATCCGGACAAGTCCCTGCGCGAGAACGGCCTCGAGCACATGGCCTACGTGTCGTTCCGGTCGCCGGGCCTGGCGGGCCTGCACGGCGTGGGCAACTGAGTCGTCGCATTGCCGGTGCCGTGGCGGGCCCGGTGATGCCAAGGGGGGGATATGTCATTCCAGGTCACCATTGAACCGGTGGGCGAGACGGTCGAGGTCGAGGAAGGCCAGAGCCTGCTCGACGCCTGCCTGCGTGCCGGCATCTGGCTGCCTTACGCCTGCAACCACGGCCTGTGCGGTACCTGCAAGGTCCAGGTGGTGGAAGGTGAGGTGGAACACAACGACGCCTCGGCCTTCGCGCTCATGGACGTCGAGCGCGACGAGGGCAAGACGCTGGCCTGCTGCGCGACGCTGGTGTCGGACATTGTCATTGAGGCCGACATCGACGAAGAGCCCGATGCGCGGCAGTTGCCGGTGCAGGACTGGACGGCCGAAGTGGCGAGCGTGGAAGCGCTCACCCCGACCATTGCCGGCGTGTTCCTGAAGGTCAGCGAGCCGGGCTTCGAATTCCAGGCCGGGCAGTACGTGAACGTGCATTTCCCCGGCATCGATGGCCCACGGGCTTTCTCGATTGCCAATTCCCCGGCCGAGGACCTGCTGGAGCTGAACATCCGCCTGGTGGAAGGCGGAGCCGCCACCACCTTCGTCCACGAATCCCTCAAGGCCGGCGACAGCCTGCGTTTCAGCGGTCCGCTGGGGCGCTTCTTCGTGCGCAAGTCGGCACCCGAGCCGATGATCTTCCTGGCCGGCGGCTCGGGCCTGTCCAGCCCCAAATCCATGATCCTGGAATTGCTGGAGGCCGGCGACGAGCGCGCGATCACGCTCATCCACGGCGCCCGCACCGAGGCCGAACTGTACTACCGCGAGCTGTTCGAAGCCCTGGCCGGCGCGCATGCCAATTTCACCTACATCCCGGCCTTGTCCGAGCCGCAGGCCGACGAGGCCTGGCAGGGCGAGACCGGCTTCGTCCACGAAGTCGCCGAGCGTCAGTTCGACAACCGCTTCGAGGGCCACAAGGCCTACCTGTGCGGGCCGCCGGTGATGATCGATGCCTGCCTTACCAGCCTGATGCGGGGCCGGCTGTTCGAAGAGCACATCTACATGGAATCATTTCTGAGCGCGGCCGATGCTGACAAGCCGGCGCGCCGGAGTGCACTATTCAAGAAGTTCTGAACGTGCAGGGCCGCGGGGCGGCGAACCGGCGATGACCGGGGCGGCCACGAATAAAATCGACAAAACGAAGAAAATCGATAAAATGCCGGACAGGAGCGCGTCGTGACCAGCAACCCACCACCGGCCTGGCTCATCCATATCGAGGACAGCGGGGAAACCTACGTCTGTCCGCCCGAGCAGAACCTGCTCAAGGCAATGGAGCGGCTTGGCCGACGCGGGATCCCCGTTGGCTGCCGGGGCGGCGGCTGCGGGGTGTGCAAGGTCCGTGTCCTGGAAGGCAGCTACACGGCGCGCAAGATGTCGCGCGAGCAGGTCAGCGAACACGAGCAGCAGAACAATATCGGCCTTGCCTGCCGGATGTTTCCGACCAGCGACATGCGCCTGCAGGTGCTGGGCCACATAAGAAAGGTTCTCACAAGAACGGCCGACGGGTGTTCCCAGCGGAAGCCCTAGTACAGGCCGTCACAACGATGCGCAAAGTCGCATCAGGAGGTTAGCTGATGTCATTCCAAGGTGTGATGCGCCCGGGCCACGTGGTGCTGCGGGTGATGGATCTCGAAGAAGCCCTGGTGCACTACCGGGATCGGCTCGGCCTGCTGGAAACCGATCGTGACGATGCCGGTCGCATCTACCTGAAGGCCTGGGACGAACACGACAAGTTCTCAGTGGTCCTGCGCGAGGCGGACAGCCCCGGCATGGATTACATGGGCTTCAAATGCTATTCCGAGGCCGACATGAACCGCCTGGCCGCCGATGTGAAGGCCTGGGGCTGCGAGGTCGAGCGCATCGATGCCGGTGATCTCGCCGGTTGCGGCGAGCGCGTGCGGTTCACCATTCCCAGCGGCCATTCGATCGAGCTGTACGCCGAGAAGGAATACGTGGGCAACGGCCTTGGCAACAGCAACCCGGAGGCCTTTCGCGACGACCTGAAGGGCATGAAGGTGTATCGCTACGATCACTGCCTGCTCTACGGCGACGAAATCCCAGCCAACTACGAGCTGTTCACCAAGGTGCTGGGCTTCGATCTCACCGAGCAGATCGTGGACGGCGACACGATGATCAGCTGCTTCCTCAGCTGCTCCAACAAGGCCCACGACATCGCCTTCGTGCACTATCCGGAGAAGAACAAGTTCCACCACGCCTCGTTCATGCTGATGACCTGGGAAGAGGTGCTGCACGCCGCCGACATCATGGCCAAGTACGAAATCTCCATCGACATCGGCCCCACCCGCCACGGCATCACCCGCGGGCGCACCATCTATTTCTTCGACCCCTCGGGCAATCGCAACGAGGTGTTCTGCGGCGACTACACCTGGTACCCGGATCGCCCGCCCATCACCTGGGACGCGGCCCAGATCGGCAAGGCCATCTTCTATCACGACCGGCGCCTGAACGAGAATTTCCTCGGCGTGGTCACCTGAGCCGCGCAGCGGTGGAGCACAGCGCATGAAGACGATGCTGCGACAGGCCATGATCGACTGGGAGGCCGCCATGGCGGTGGCCGCCGGCGCCGTGCGCGAGGCCGAGCGCCTGGGCGTGAAGATCAACGTGGCCGTGGTGGATCGCGCCGGGCATCCGGCGGCCTTCCTGCGTATGCCCGGGGCACCGTTCCATTCCATCGGCATTGCCGAGGACAAGGCCTACACGGCCGTGTCCTTCGGCGTGCCGACTTCGGAGTGGGCGGAAATCTCCAAGGGCTTCTCGCCCATGGTGGCCCAGGGCCTGGCCGGCCGGCCGCGGCTGGCCATGTTCGGTGGCGGCGTCCCCATCGTGGTCGAGGGCGAGTGCATCGGCGCGGCAGGGGTTTCCGGCGCCAGCGAGCAGCAGGACGAGCAGTGCGCACTGGCCGGCATTGCCACCATCACCGACTGACACCACACCAACGCCAGCACAATGGGACACGACATGCACGCAAAGGCCGAACCAGCCGCCACCGCGTTCTCGCGGGACGAAATCCGCCATTTCATCGACGGTACCTATGTCGCCTCGGCGAGCGGCCGCACCTTCGAGAACATCAACCCGATCAACGGCCAGGTCATCGGTCGCGTGCACGAAGCCGGCCGCGACGAGGTTGACGCCGCGGTGCGCGCGGCGCGGCGCGCACTCACCGGGGAGTGGGGCGCGCTGACCCTGGCCCAGCGCACCGATGTGCTCGAGGGCCTGGTGCAGGGCATCACCTCGCGCTTCGACGAGTTCCTCGAGGCCGAATGCGCCGACACCGGCAAGCCCTACTCGCTGGCCAGCAAAATCGACATCCCGCGCGGCGCGGCCAACTTCAAGGTCTTTGCCGACGTCATCAAGAACGTGCCCACCGAGGCTTTCATGATGGACACCCCGGACGGCACGGGCGCGGTGAACTACGCGCTGCGCCGGCCCAAGGGCGTCATCGCCGTGATCAGCCCCTGGAACCTGCCGCTGCTGCTGATGACCTGGAAGGTGGGGCCGGCGCTCGCCTGCGGCAACACGGTGGTGGTCAAGCCGTCGGAGGAAACCCCGAGCACCACGGCCCTGCTGGGCGAGGTGATGAACTCGGTGGGCATTCCGCGCGGGGTGTACAACGTCATTCACGGCTTCGGTGCGGATTCGGCCGGCGCCTTCCTGACCGAGCACCAGGATATCGACGCCATCACCTTCACCGGCGAGACGGTGACCGGCACGGCGATCATGAAGGCCGCCGCCGGCCGGCTGGTGGACGTGTCCTTCGAACTCGGTGGCAAGAACCCCGGCATCGTCTTCGCCGACTGCGACATGGACAAGGCCATCGAGGGGGTGATGCGCTCGTGCTTCGCCAACTGCGGCCAGGTCTGCCTCGGCACCGAGCGCCTGTACGTGGAGCGGCCGATATTCGAGGAGTTCGTCACCCGCCTGAAGGCCGGCGCCGAGGCTCTCACCCTCGGTCGGCCCGAGGCAGCCGGCACGTCGCTCGGCCCGCTGGTCAGCCGCGTGCACCAGCAGAAGGTGCTGTCCTACTACGAGAAGGCGAAGGCGCTCGGCGCCACGGTGGTCACCGGTGGCGGCGTTCCCGACATGCCGGCTGATCTCAAGGACGGCTTCTGGGTGCAGCCGACCATCTGGACCGGCCTGCCCGAGAGCTCGCCCATCGTGAAGGAGGAGATCTTCGGCCCCTGCACGCACATCCAGCCCTTCGACACCGAGGACGAAGCCATCGCCATGGCCAACGATACCCGCTACGGGCTGGCGGCCTCGTTCTGGACCGAGAACTCCGCCCGTGCGCACCGCGTCGCGGCGAAGCTGGAGGCCGGCATCATCTGGGTCAACTGCTGGTTCCTGCGCGACCTGCGCACGCCTTTCGGTGGCGCCAAGGAATCCGGCATCGGCCGCGAGGGTGGTGTGCATTCACTGGAGTTCTATACCGAACTCGCCAACGTCTGCATCAAGCTCTAGAAGAGGCGCCCGATTCAATGGCACTGAACAGCAAGACCATCGAGACCCTCGGCGACTCGCTCTACGAGGCGCTGGTCGCACGCAGCACCATCGCGCCGCTCACCGAGACCGAGCCCGGCATCGAAATCAGCGACGCCTACTACGTGTCCAGGCACCTGCTGGACCGGCGGCTGGCGGCGGGTGAACGCATCATCGGCAAGAAAATCGGCGTCACCAGCAAGGCAGTGCAGAACATGCTCGACGTGCACCAGCCGGATTTCGGTTACCTCACCGATGCCATGGTCATGTCCACCGGCGAGGAGATGCCCATCAGCACCCGGCTCATCCAGCCCAAGGCCGAGGGCGAGATCGCCTTCATCCTTAAATCCGACCTGGAAGGCCCGGGCATTACCAATGCCGACGTGCTGCGCGCCACGGAAGGGGTGATGGCCTGCTTCGAGATTGTCGACTCGCGGGTGCGGGACTGGAAAATCCGCATCCAGGACACCATCGCCGACAATGCATCCTGCGGCCTGTTCGTGCTCGGTGATCGGCTGGTGAGCCCGTCGCGGGTGGACCTGTCGACCTGCGGTATGGTGGTCGAGCAGAATGGCGAAGTGGTGGCCACCGGCGCCGGTGCCGCGGCCCTGGGCTCACCGGTGAACTGCGTGGCCTGGCTGGCCAACACCCTCGGCGAGTTCGGCATCGGCCTGAAAGCCGGCGAGGTCATTCTCTCCGGCTCGCTCGTTCCGCTGCTGCCCATCAAGGCGGGCGACAGCATGCACGTGACCATCGGCGGCATCGGCAGCGCCTCGGTCAGGTTCACCTGAGCGCCGGCGGCACGGCCCCGGTTGCAGCAGACAATGCCAGGAGCGCAAAGATGAAAGTAAACGCGGCACTCATCGGTTCGGGCAACATCGGCACGGACCTCATGTACAAGGCCCTGCGCAGCGAACTCGTGAACCCGGTCTGGATGGTCGGGATCGACGCCGGTTCCGATGGCCTCAAGCGCGCCCGCGACAAGGGCCTGAAGACCACCCACGAGGGCGTTGACGGCCTCATCGCCGGCATGGAGGGCGACAATGTGCGCATCGCCTTCGACGCCACCTCCGCCTATGTGCATGCCGACAATGCACGCAGGATGGCCGAGGCCGGCATCCTGATGATCGATCTCACGCCCGCGGCCATCGGGCCGTTCTGCGTGCCGCCGGTGAACCTGAAGGAGCACATCGGCAAGCAGGAGATGAACGTGAACATGGTCACCTGCGGTGGCCAGGCGACGATTCCCATGGTGGCCGCCGTCTCGCGCGTGCAGCCAGTGGACTACGCCGAGATCATCGCCACGGTGTCCAGCCGCTCGGCCGGGCCGGGCACGCGCAAGAACATCGACGAGTTCACCCGCACCACTGCCGGCGCGGTGGAACAGGTCGGCGGCGCGCGGCGCGGCAAGGCCATCATCATCCTCAACCCGGCCGATCCGCCGCTGATCATGCGCGATACCATCCATTGCCTGACCGAGGCCGAGCCGGAGCAGGACCGCATCCGCGAGTCGGTGCACGCCATGGTGGCCGAGGTGCAGAAGTACGTCCCCGGCTACCGGCTGAAGAACGGACCGGTGTTCGATGGCCGCCGGGTATCGATGTACATGGAGGTGGAAGGCCTGGGCGATTACCTGCCCAAGTACGCGGGCAACCTCGACATCATGACCGCCGCGGCCCTGCGTACAGCCGAGATGTTCGCCGAGGAAATCCTCGACGGCACCCTCAAGCTGCGCAAGAGCGCCTGAGCGCGAAGGAGACAGCAACCATGGATCTCAAGGGCAAGAAAGTCACCCTCCACGACATGTGCCTGCGCGATGGCATGCACGCCAAGCGGCACCAGATCAGCGTCGACCAGATGGTGGCGGTGGCCTGCGCGCTCGATGCGGCCGGCGTGCCACTGATCGAGGTGACCCATGGCGATGGCCTCGGCGGCGCGTCGGTCAACTACGGTTTCCCCGCCCACACCGACGAGGAATACCTCGGCGCGGTGATCCCCCGGATGCAGCAGGCGAAGATCTCGGCGCTGCTGTTGCCGGGGATAGGTACGGTGGACCACCTGCGCATGGCCAAGGACATCGGCGTGCACACCATCCGCGTGGCCACGCACTGCACCGAGGCCGATGTATCCGAGCAGCATATCTCGCTGGCCCGGGAACTGGACATGGACACCGTGGGCTTCCTCATGATGGCGCACATGATCGAGCCGGACGCGCTGCTGGAGCAGGCCCGGCTGATGGAAAGCTATGGCGCCAACTGCATCTACTGCACGGACTCGGCCGGCTACATGCTGCCCGATGATGTCAGCGCGCGCCTGGGCAGGCTGCGCGAGGGCCTGAAGCCCGAGACCGAACTGGGCTTCCACGGCCATCACAACATGGCCATGGGGGTTGCCAATTCGCTGGCAGCCATCGAGGCCGGGGCAGGGCGCGTGGACGGTTCGGTGGCGGGCCTCGGCGCCGGTGCCGGCAACACGCCGCTGGAGGTGTTCGCCGCCGTACTGGATCGCATGGGGGTGGAAACCGGCGTTGACGTGTTCGCCCTGATGGACGTGGCCGAAAGCGTGGTCACCCCGATGATGGACCAGCCCATACGCATCGACCGGGATTCCCTTATTCTCGGCTACGCCGGGGTGTATTCCTCCTTCCTGCTGCACGCCAAGCGCGCCGGCGAGAAGCATGGCGTGTCCTCGGCCGACATCCTGGTGGAACTGGGACGCATGCGTACCGTCGGCGGCCAGGAAGACATGATCGAGGATGTCGCGCTGAACATCGTCCGCGAGAAGGCGGCCGGCAACACGGCTCACTGAGTACCGCCGCCAGAGCGCGGCTGGTCAAGGAGAAGGTCCCCACATATGAACCTGGACAAGGCAACCATCGAGGCACTGGCCGAGCACCTGGAAAACGCGGAGCTGGAGCGTCGCGAGGTGACCAAGATCACCGACGATCATCCCGACATGGACTGGGATGATGCCTATGCCATCCAGAACGCCATCCGGGCCCGCAAGATCGCGCGCGGCACCCGCATCGCCGGGCTCAAGATGGGCCTGACCTCGCGCGCGAAGATGAAGCAGATGGGCGTGGAGCAGCCGGTGTACGGCTTCCTGTGCGACTACGGCGCCTACGCCGATGGCGCCGAGATTCCCTGCGAGAACTTCATCCACCCGCGCATCGAGGCCGAGGTGGCCATCGTCACCAGGGCGCCGCTCAAGGGGCCCGGTTGCCACATCGGTGACGTCCTGCGTGTAATCGACTTCGTCATCCCGGCGGTGGAGATCATCGATTCACGTTACGAGAACTTCCGTTTCGATCTCAAGAGCGTGATCGCCGACAACACCTCGGCGGCCGGCTTCGTCACCGGCGGGCGGATGCGCCCGGCCTCGGAGCTGGACCTGCCGGCGCTCGGGGTGGTGGTGGAGAAGAACGGCGAGATCGTCGAGGTCGGTGCCGGCGCCGCGGTGCTGGGGCATCCGGCTGCCAGCGTGGCCATGCTGGCGAACATGCTTGCTGAACGCGGCGAGGAGATTCCGGCCGGCACCTTCGTGATGACCGGCGGTATCACCGCCGCGGTCGCGGTGGCGCCCGGGGACAACGTCAGCGTGCGCTACCAGGATCTCGGTTCGCTGACCATGAAGTTCGTCTGAGCACCAATGCAGCCACGGCGGCCCTGGCGGGGCAGGCGCGCCGTTGAACGATAACAGGCAGCCTGTCATGCGCTGCAGCATACCCGGGGGGCCGGCGCACCATACCTGAAAAGGATTGGGCGACGCTTCCGGACACGGATAACATCCGAGCCGCGGGGCGAGCGCGCCTGGCGAGGGTAACGCCAGCGAGCGCCATGCCCGGCGGCACAGAGCGGGAAGGACGAGGGGGGAATAGCTTGAACGTTCGTGACG
>CAYGQN010000052.1:0-16082 GCA_964351795.1 uncultured Gammaproteobacteria bacterium | reverse complement strand
TCCAGTCGGCGGTAGGTCAAGGCCTCGCCGAGGTGCTCGACACGGATGGCATCGCTGCCGGCCAGGTCGGCGATGGTGCGGGCGACGCGGATGGCCCGGTGACTGGCGCGGGCCGACAGGCCGAGGCGCTGGGCGGCATGGCGCAGCAGTGCCTGGCAGTCGGCGTCCAGCCGGCAGATGCGGCTGAAGGCCGCCGGCTCCAGGGTGTCGTTCAGCTCGGCGCCGCGGTCGAGTTGCCGCGCGACGGCGGCCAGGACCTGCTCGCGCAGGGCGGCCGTGGACGCCTCGGGCGGCATCGGCTCGGCCAGTAACTCCTCGGTGGCCAGCCGGGGCACCTCCACGTGCAGATCGATTCGGTCCAGCAGCGGCCCGGATACCCGCGAGCGATAGCGTCGCACCTGGTCCGGCGAGCAGTGACAGCGGTCCGCATCGCCGAGATAGCCGCAGGGGCAGGGGGGTGTTGCTCTTTTGCCGGTGAGCGTTCCAGGAAGGAGAACCATAAAAAACACCGACTTATCCTAAAACGTCGCAGACTCTCGGCGAACACCTGCTTCGCGAGCGCTCTATCCGGAAACTGCACCAAAAGGAGGCAGAGAAGCTCCCAGGCGTGGACCAATTTACCTATCTCAACTGGGCAAAGGACCGAAGCGAGCCCCTGGTCCGCCATCGGCCGGCTCTGGTCGAATTCCTGGGAGGTGCCCCGAATCCAACGCCCAGAACCTTCGGTGAGCGGATGAAGACCAAGCGTCGTCAGATGGGATGGGCGACCAGGATGGCGGCCGACCAGGCCAGGGTGGATGAGGGGATGTGGCGGTACGCAGAGACGTCATCTACGGCGCGGACCGAACGCGTGCGGTCCGTAATTGAGGCATGCGTGGGTTCTACGTCTCGATGTTGCATTGCGACTGAAACCGCATAGCGCACCGGATTGCGCCCATATCGGGCTCCCTTGCAGGGTGCGCAATGTTCAGACTCGGTGTTTCGGGCCTGCCACGCTTCGTATGAAGCACTGCGTCCTTCACCGCAACTACGGCGCTACAGCCGTTTTTCCATCGGTGTATCAACGCTCTTTGCGCTGTTTTACATCGTGCTGCTCACCTGGTGAGAACAACGGGCTCGCTCGCATCCAGGATTTAGAACAAGTACAAGTTTCCCGAATACCGCCGAAGCTTGATCGGCTTGATGCTCTTGAACCTGTACGCTGAAGCGGCAGGCAGGTGTTGCCCTTCGCCGATGCACTTTGAGACTTTCATTGTTCAGGGTGGCGGGCGAAATCCAGTCCCGCCACCCCCCGCCGCGAACCTTCAAAAGGCTGTTATATACTGGTTTTTAGTGAGATCTCACTTCCGCCTGGCGCGGATTGAACCAAAGCAGATGTGCCAAGGGATACAGCTGAAAAATGAAAACACCGTTGCTAAATGCTCTGGTGTGCCTGCTCGGGTTTTTCATCCACGCACAGGCAGACGCGCATGATCTGGGTTCCAAAGAACTGGATACAGAGGCCGACCTCGACCCGTACTTGCAGGAGATGCTGGCGAAGAACGGCTTTGCCCGTACGCCCGCGCCCATGCGGCGCGCGGTCGATTTCTCTCCCGCAGGGAGCAAAACCAGGGTGGTTATGCTGGGCTCGGGTAATCCCATACCAACCATAGAGAGATTCGGCCCCGGACTCGCGATTATGGTGAATGAGCGGCCGTACCTGATTGATGCCGGAGAAGGGATCTGGCGCGCGTCACAGGCGGCGACCCCGAAATACGGCGGCAGAATCAAAGGGCTTGAGGAGAAGAACCTCGACCGCCTGTTTATTACTCATCATCACGCCGATCACATATCCAACCTGCCGAGCATTATTTTTCTTCCCTGGTATCTGGGTGCTGACCGGCAGCTGGACATATACGGCCCGAGGAATACCGCTCGTTTGGTTTCCGGGATCCTGGACGCTTATCAATACGTTCATGACCTCGGTCAGGTAGAAGGACTGAAGTACGAGGCGCCTGTGATGGCGAAAGGGCACGATTTCGTCAAGCCCGGTCGAATCTATCAGGACGAACTTGTGGCGGTTGATGCATTCCGGGTACTGCATGGCGGTATGCCCAACAGCTTCTCATTCAAATTCACCAGCGAGGATCGCGTCGTGGTCGTGTCCGGTGACAAACGGCCGACGCCGGGTTTCAGGGAATGGGCGAAAGGTGCCGATCTGTTGTTGCATGAGGTCTATACGCTCGGCGGTTTGGACAAGGCACCGGCAACCATTCGCGAGATTGTCGGGCAGTTGCACACTTCCACCGAACAGCTGGCGGAACTGGCCACTTACGTGAAGCCGGAACTTCTGGTGCTTTATCACGTTCAGAATTACTCCGGTGACCGGGACGCGCCAGTCCGGGAACTACGGGCTGCCGGATATACCGGCGCGGTTGTGCTGGCCGTGGACCAGGACATTTATTGAGCAGCCTGGCCGGCTCTACATCCAGGTGTGGTGTGTGTCCTCCAGGTTAACGCCATTCGCGTCTCGACTCAGGCAGCACTTGTTCGTCTCTCGCTTGTCTTGAGTGCTCTCCATTGTGAGAAGCTCGAGCGGTTGTGCCGGTATATCAGCCGGCCGGCGACCTCGGAAAAGCGCCTGTCGCTGACGCCGAACGGCAACGCTCGGTACCGGTTGAAGACACCGTCCCGTGACGGCTCGACGCAGGTCATCCTCGAACCCCTCGACGTTATTGCCCGGCTGGCAGCGCTGGTGCCGAAACCGCGGGTCAACCTGACCCGATTTGATGCGCGCCGTCCCTGGCGCGCTCCCTTCGGGCGCACTGCGTGCGTCCACATTCACTCCAGGTGAATTTGTCATGGGGTGTTTGCGCCCAACAGCAACTACCGCACTCGGGTTACACCGGGCAAGCGAGGAAAGGGGGGGCCGCATACCACGATGGCGGATCCGGAGCAGCGGACACCGGCCGAACGCCGCGCCGCGATGACCTGGGCGCAGCGCCTCCGGCGAATTCTGGGATCGAGGTTGGTCCTACCTGTGGCGGGGCGACGCAAATTCATCGCGTTTATCGAGGATCCGGCCATCATCGAGAAGATCCTCAGCCACCTGGATACGAACGCGCCGGGCCTTGACGACACCCGGCGTCCGCCGGTCCGCACACCCGTGCAGCGAGGGCCGTTCGACAAGATGGGCTACCTACGAAAACCTGGTCCGGGATATGCTGCCAGCGGCGCGGCGATCGTGTTCGCTGGCAGCCCTCAGCGAAACGATCCCGACAGACATCCGGCTAACCCGAGTACGGGCCTCGAACGGTGTTAAGCCACCAATCTACTCTTCAGATCGTCGACCCGGCGGCTGGTGCGATGCGTCCACAACCAGACCTCCGCGGTCCTCGGTCCGGTCGGGTGGCGTCGCAGGAAGTCTTGTTGCCGGGCCCCGTACCGGTCGCCCGCGGCATGGCACCGTTCCGGTTCTGCCTCGCAAAGAGCCTGAACGGACTCCAGCAAAAGGCTACCAGGCCCTTATCCGGAGCCGAGCCTGGTGCTCGTCATGCGGGGACGGTCGCATGCACCCATTTGGAGATGCATGCACTGGATCCGGGCAAGGGAAAAAACGGCTATACACGTCGGTAAAGCCGGATAGAGTCATTGTCCGTCTGCGCTTACAACCTTGGATAGCTAACCTATGGTTGGGAGTAAGCGTCGATGTTCAAGCTTCACAAAAGTGCCGTTTCGCGCCTGCTCGGCCTCGGAATCGGGTTGAGTATGTGCCCGTTCCCGGGTTTTGTGTTTGCCGATGGGATCGAAGAGATCATCGTTACCGCACGCAAGCGAGAGGAGAGTCTTCAGGACACCCCGATCTCGATTCAGGCGTTCACGGCAGAGGGTCTGGAGGTCCGGGGTATCGATAACCTGTCGGAAATCGGCACCTACACCCCGAATATGACCTTCGACAAGGCTGCGACCATCGGCGGCAGTAACAACGCGGCCATCGTCTACATCCGTGGTATCGGACAGGATGCGGCCATTCCGACCATCGATCTGGGTGTCGGCACTTATGTCGATGGTGTTTATCTTTCCCGCTCGGTAGGCGGATCACTGGATCTGGTCGATGTGGAACGCATCGAGGTGCTGCGCGGCCCGCAGGGCACCCTGTTTGGTCGCAACACCATCGGTGGCGCCATCAACATCACGACCAAAAAGCCCAACGAGGAATTCCGTGCTGACGCCACACTGACCGTAGGTTCAGACGAAATGATCAACAGTCGGCTGACTATCAATGGTGCGCTGACAGAGAGTCTGTTCGCCAAGGGAACGCTTCTGACCAAGAACCGTGAAGGCTACGTCTTCCGGCCGGACGGAACCGACCTCGGCGACGACGACATGGTCGCCGGCAACATCGCGCTGCGCTGGCTGGCCACCGAGAGCGTGACCATCGATGTTGCGACGGACATCACCGCCAGCGACACCAACGGTGCGCCCTTTGTGCTGGTGGACGTGCAGTCGAACGCTGCATTTCCACAGTTTCACAATGCCTTCCTGAGACCGCCCACAGACGGTTGTTTCGTACCACCGCCGGCCGGTACGGGCAGCACCAATAGCACCAATCCGGCATGCTACAACTCACAATGGGTCCCCTCGGATAAGGATCGCGAATTCGGCACATTACCGGCCAAGGATGAGCTGGATGTGTTCGGCATCGCCGGCACGATTGAATGGGAAATCACTGAAAAACTGACCTTCAAGTCCATCACCTCCTATCGCGACACCGATGCCGAGTTCAGCCTCGACGAGGATCACTCGCCGCTGACCATCGCGCATGTGGTATCCGATTCCACCCATGAGCAGTTCACGCAGGAAATCCAGCTGCTGGGTACGGCCTTTGATGAGCGCCTGAACTGGATTCTCGGCGCGTATTACTTCGAGGAGGAAGGTGCCTATCTTGAAGACGTCACCTTCTCGCCGGTGAATTTCCAGTCCGGCGGGGCAGTGGATAACGACAGTCTCGCCTTTTTCGCACAGGGCACCTTTGATGCGACCGACAAGCTAAGCATCACCCTCGGCATCCGTTACACCGATGACACCAAGCGCTTTACGCCGGACCAGTTCATCATCAGCAACAACAACGCCGTCGTGCCGCCCTTTCTGCTAGGTTTCGGTCCGGGCCTGGTGCCACCGATTCCACCGCCGGGGTTCCCGATCCTGCCGCCCAGCGAAGCCAGTGTAGAGGTCCAGGAGCTCGATCCCATGGCCAGCATCGGTTACCAGTGGACCGACGAGCTGTTGACTTACTTCACCTACTCCGAAGGCTTTAAAAGTGGTGGTTTCACCCAGCGCGTTTTTCCGCCCCTGACCGAGGCGCCATCCTTCGAGCCCGAGTTCGTCACCGTCTACGAAGCGGGATTCAAGTGGCAGGGTTTCGATAATCGCGTACGCTTGAATGGCGCGTTTTTCTACAGCGATTACGAGGACCTGCAGATCGTCTCCCAGGCAAATTCGGTCGCACCGCTGGTACAGAACGCCGGCACAGCCGAGGTCAAGGGATTTGAGCTGGATCTGCAGGCCGTACCGGCAGCGAACTGGCTTATTGAAGCGGGCCTTGGTCATATCGACGGTGAATATGAGCAAATCGATCCTGGCACTGGCCTGTCGCTCGATAACAGGCTCGTGAAAACCCCGAAATGGTCGGGCACTGCCGCACTCGCCTACACCTGGGCGTGGGCGGATTTCGCCACAATTACGCCGCGAATCGACTATGCCTACCGCAGTTCCTATTTCAGCAATGCGATCAACTCGCCAGCGACCCGTCAGGATGGGTTTTCGATGATGAACCTTGCCGTTACCTTGGAGAGTAATGACGGCAAGTGGTTCCTTTCAGCGCAGGGAAGAAATCTCACCAATGAGCGTTATATCTCGGCGGGCTACTCGGAGCTCAATGGTCCGACGTCCAATCTCGGAATCTCGGAAGTCATCCGTGATCGCGGTCGGGAATGGAGCATCATTGTCCGGCGCTCGTTCTTCTGAACACGCTCGCGGGGTCATTCGCTAACCCAGCACAGAAGGACTCGTGCCATGCCGAGATTGGAACCGCTTCCCATCGATGTGCTTCCGGCCGGACACCAGGCCCTTATCCAGAAGCTCAACGAGTTGTTGGGTTTTGAGTGTCATGACTGGCTGACGATAGCGCGCGTGCCGCCGGTTATGACGGCGGCGCTGAAGCTGTGTAACAGCGTTCCCGAAAACGCCACCGATCTCGGCGAGCTTCTGCGCTCGCTGGTCTGCTACGCCTGTTCCAGATCTGCCGCCTGCCAGTACCGCGTCCCGCACACGGCCTATACGGCGACGCGCTTCGGGATGCCCGAGGAGAAGCGGAAGGCCGACGGTGATTTCGACCGTTCACCGTATTTCTCTGCCGCGGAGAAAACCGCCCTGCGGGTTGCTGCGGCAGCAGGCAGATGTCCGAACGATGTGAGCGATGCGGATTTCGCGGCCCTGTCGGAACACTATTAGCAAGAGCAGATCCTGCAACTCATAGGGCTCGTCGCCATGATGGGGTTCTTCAATCGCTGGAACGATACGATGAGTACGGAGCTGGAGCACTCGCCGCGCGATGTCGGATAGCGGGTTCTGAGCGCGACCGGCTGGCAGCTCGGGAAGCATGGCCATGAGAGCTGTGCGCGGAACATTCGGATATTGGACACGGCAGAGCCGGATAGCTGGCACCAGCAGGGTCCCGGAAAATACGCCGACGTCAGCCGGGCTCCATGCTGACGCCAACAAGCTGATTGGATAGGGGGGAAAATGCTAAACATCGGTGTGGATACCGGGGGCACGTTTACCGACTTCGTCGTATTCGACGATGAGCGCAATACCCTTGGCGTCGCCAAAACTGCATCGACACCGGAAGATCCGACCTGTGCGTTCATGAACGGGCTACGCGAGCTTGAGGTCGATCTCAAATCGGTCGCGCGTATCGTGCACGGCACCACCATCGCCACGAACGCGGTCCTCGAGCGCAATACCCAGAACGCGGCCGTGGTGGTGACGCGGGGGCATCGCGACATCGTCGAGATAGGTCAACTCAGAGTGTACGCCGATAATGTCATCTTCAACCGCCATTATCAGCGTCCACCGCCTTTCGTGCCGCGCAATCTGCGGTTCGAAATCACCGAGAGAATGGGACCGGAGGGCGAGGTAATCACAGCGGTTGATGATGCCGAGCTGGACGGGATCATCGCCCGCATCCGTGACGCCGGTATCCAGTCGGTGGCTGTCTGCCTGCTGAACTCCTACGTCAACTCGACGCACGAGCACTATGTCGCCGAGCGTCTGCGCAATGCGCTGCCGGAGGTGGGGGTGTCTGAATCGATGGTCGTGGCGCCGGTGTTCAGGGAGTTCGAGCGTTGGGCGACGACAGTACTGAACGCATACGTGGATTCCTCCGTCAGTCGTTACCTGAGAAAGCTCAGTGACACGCTGCGTGGAGCGGGTTATGCCGGCGAGCTGTTCTACATGACCTCCAGCGGCGGCATCCTGACCGAGGCGGTTGCGCCCTCCCAGCCGGTCCGGTTCCTGCTATCAGGCCCGGCAGCCGGCATCCGCGCGGCGGTGCATCTCGGAAACACCGCCAACATGAGGAATCTCATCACTTACGACATGGGGGGGACGAGTACGGATATCAGCCTCATTCAGGATCTGAATCCCATCGTCACCCACGAACGCCAGTTTGCCGGCACCGTTATCAAGACGCCGCAGCTCGACATCATCGCCATTGGCGCCGGTGGCGGTAGTATCGCCTGGGTCGATCGCGACGGTTCGTTGAAGGTCGGGCCGCGCAGTGCCGGTGCCATGCCCGGACCGGCCTGCTATCAGCGTGGCGGTACCGAGCCGACGGTGACCGACGCCAATCTCCTGCTTGGGAGAATGAGCGAGGGCTCACCGCTGGGTGGGAGCATGAAGCTTGATGCCGGTGCATCCGAACGCGTAATCAAAGCGCTGGGGCGTGAAATCGGTATCGAAGATCCGCTCCGTGTTGCCGAGGGCATCCTGCAGATCTGTAACAGCAACATGGCCGGTGCCGTACGGACGGTTTCGGTCGAACGTGGGCTGGACCCGCGCGAATTCGCACTGCTCCCTATGGGCGGCGCCGGCCCGATGCACGCCACCGCGGTTGCCGAGGAGCTCGGTATCGATCACGTATTCATTCCTCCTGATCCTGGGAATGCCTGCGCCACTGGCTTGCTGACCACCGATTTGCAGCACGACTACGTGCGCACCTATGTGACCGAAATCGACACCGCCGATGTCTCCCGGATTCATGCGCTTGTCGAGGAGATGAGCGAACAGGGCCGGGCGCAGTTGCGCAAAGAGGGCATTGCTGATGAGCGAATCGAGATCCGATGTTCGGCGGACATGCGCTACTTCGGCCAGTCGTTTCAGCTCGAGATTCCGGTCACGACCGAATCCACCCTCCAGCAGATGCAGGCCGCCTTCAACGAACGCTACGAGAATGTCTATGGCTACAACCGCCGCGACAAGCCGGTCGAGCTCGTCTACCTGCGCGCCGTTGCCAGCGGCATCATCGATAAACCGGGAAAGGTTTCCCGCCATGCCGCGGCGTCACAGGGCGACGGTGTGCTGACGCGCAAGGTCTACTTCCATGGGCGGTTCCAGCCTTGCGCGGTGCATCAGCGCAACCAACTCGAGGCAGGAACGCTCATCGATGGCCCCGTGATCTTGGAGGAGTACGGTGCCACCAATGTCATCGGCCCCGGCTGGCAGGTGATTGGGGACGAGTCCGGCAATCTTCACATCACCCGCAAAAAGAAGGACTGAGGCCATGACGCAGAACGTCGATCCCATAACCGTTGAAGTCATCCAGGGGTCGTTTATCACGACTGTGCGAAACATGCGCGCGACCTTGATACGGACTTCGTTCGCACCCATTCTTTACGATACGCGGGATCTTTCTTGCGCGCTGCTCAGCCCGACCGGAGAGCTGGTGGCCATGTCCGAGGGGGATTTTTCCGGGCACGTTTTTTCACTGCAGCTCGGACTGACGCCGATACTCAAGAAGTTCGGAAATAGCATGAAGCCGGGCGACGTCTACATGTTCAACGACCCTTACACGGGCGGTACCCATCTGAACGACATCGCGTTCTACAAGCCGCATTTCGAGGATGGGAAAATCATACTGTTTGAAACCGTGCGGGCCCACTGGTCCGATGTTGGCGGTGCCAATCCGGGCAGCTTCTCCGGTCAGGACACGGAGATCTATCAGGAGGGTGTGCGCATCCCGCCGGTGAAACTCGTCAACCAGGGTGAGCTCAACCAGGATCTGTGGGACATCCTGTTCGCCAACGTCCGGATTGCCGACGAGCAGGAAGGTAATGCGCTGGCCATGCTTGATAGCGTCACTGTCGGCGATGCGCAAATCAGGGAGCTGTGCGCGAAGTACGGTAGCGCTGCTGTGGAACAATGCCGCGATGCCCTGCTCGATCGCGCTGAGAACAGTCTGCGCGAGGCGATCATTGCGCTCGAGCCCGGCGAGTACTATGTCGAGCACTACTGCGACAGCAACGGCATAACCGACGATCCGGTGCCGATCCGCATCCGCATGACGGTTGGCGACGATAAGTTGTCCTTCGACTTCACGGGCACGGCGAAAGAGTTCGAAGGCCCGATGAACATTGGCCCCGCGGTTACGCAGGCCGGGGTTTTCGTGGTGGTCAAAGCCTGGCTGGATCCGGGTACGCCGGTGAACGGCGGCACCTTCAGGCCTCTGGATTTCATCCTCCCCCCGGGCAGTGTCGTTAACTGCAATCCGCCGCGGGCGGTCGCCGGCGTTTGGGAACTGTATCGCAAGATCCAGTCCGCCGTTGCGGGCATCTTCAGCCAGGTGCAGCCGGACAACGCCGGTGGTGGTGCCATGGAGACCATAAACCACATCTACATCACCAGCTACGATCCCATCGCCGAGCGGCACCATATCCTCTACGAGTACCCGCAGGGTGGATTTCCCGCTACCAGTTCAAGCGACGGTGCCACCGGCTCTCCCTCGTATGACGGAGGTGATGTGCCGAGCATCTATCCGGTGGAAAGCTCCGAGCAACGCCAGCCACTTCGCATCGAGAGCACCGAAGTCACGACAGATGGCGAAGGTGCCGGGCAGTATCGCAGTGGCTTCGGCATCACCAGGGTCATTCGCGTACTCAGTGACAACAGCCAGTTGAATGTCATGTCCGATGCCTCAGTCATTCCACCCTGGGGGGTCGCGGGTGCCACCGAGGGCGGCTTCAATGCCTGTGGCGTGATTCGCGATGGTAAACCGATTGCGCCTTCCGCCTTACCTGGCAAGGTCCGTTCCTTCCCACTCAAACGAGATGATCTCGTCATCATGCGGGCCACCGCCGGCGGTGGTGTCGGCGATCCGCTGGATCGAGAACCCGAACTCGTTCGGGCGGACGTCGCCCTTGAATACCTGACCGAGGAACGGGCACGCGATGTCTATGGCGTGGTGCTTGCCAACGGCGGCATCGATCAGACTGCGACCACCCTACTGCGCGCCAGTCTGAAGACAAAGAAGCGCTTCCTGGAGATTCGGGTGGTCGCAGAGGATACCTTCGATACCCGGGGCTGCCGGCTGACCACCTTGAGTCGGACCGATGCCGATACGCTTGGTGTGGGAAAAGGCGACATGATCGAGTTCGTCCCGGCCTGCGGTGGGCCGCTGCGAAGCTGGGTCGCGGTTTCTGAAACTCCCGAGGCAGGCGTAATAGAACTCGGGCCGCTGGCGCAGGCAGCGCTGCGATTCCAGCACGGTGATCAAATCCAGGTCCGCAAACTGGCCGCGGCACCGGATATCACTCACTACAGAAGGCAGCCCGGCCACGGGCTGCCATTGGATGAATACAGGAAGGCGCAGGGTCAATGAGAAAAATTGCGATCGTGGGTGCCGGCCAGGCCGGCCTCCAACTAGGGTTTGGTTTGCTCAAAGCCGGCTACGATCCGACGTTGTTCTCCGACATGACAGCCGAGCAGATCTACAATGGTCCGGGTCGACCGGTCACCATCCAGTTTGGTCCCTCCGTGGCCCTGGAGGACGAACTGGACCTGCGATTCTGGAGGCACAGTCGTTACAGCGAAATCAACCAAGTCTATACGACCGTATTTTCCCCAGACGGGGAGAAGATCGCCGTGGTCAGCGGCGAGTTCGAAAAACCGGCGCAATGTATCGATTTGCGGATGAAATTCTCCCGCTGGCTGGAGGAGTTCGAGAAGCGCGGCGGCAATGTCGTGATTGAGAAATGCGACATTGATTCGCTCGAGAGAATGGCCGCGGAGTTTGATCTGGTTATTGTCGCCGCCGGTCGCGGACAGTTCATGGAATTGTTCGAGAAGGACGAAAGCAAGATGGAGTTCGACAAGCCCCAACGACTGGTAGCCATGTTCTACAACCAGGGCTGCGACATGCATCGCCAGCTCGAAGGTGTGCAGGGACTTGCCGACAAGCGGATCACCCGCTATAGCATCGTGGCCGGTGTCGGTGAGGTCATCATCGCGCCTTTCCTGAGTAAATCCGGAGAAGAAAATCATTACGTGCAGTTCGAAGCCATCCCGGGTGCGGGCATGGACCTCTTTGACAACAAAGCGGACGTTGAGGAACAGTACGCGCTCGGCAAGGCCTGGGTCCGAAAGCATCAGCCGCTCATCTACGAACTCATCGAGGCATCGACCGTAACGCCGGAGAAGGAGTGGGTCTGTGGCAGGATCCCCCCGACGGTGCGCAAACCGGTCGCGAAACTTCCAAGCGGCAAGGCGGTATTCGGTGTCGGCGATGCAGCTATCGTCAACGATCCCATCCTGGCCCAGGGGCTTAACGGCGCATCGAAATGGATGGGCTTGCTGCTCAATCAGATCCTCGATCATGGCTCGAAGGAGTTCACCGCCCAGTGGATGCAGCACTGCTTTGATGCGTACTGGGAAACTGCGCAGTACAACAACAAGCTCACCGCGACCGCATTGAGAGGTCCGGGCGAGGTACAGATGAAGTTCTTGCGGAACGCACACACGAACAAGCGCTTGGCTAGCCGGTACATCAACAATATCGGTCAGGCCTGGAAGCTGAATCCCTGGTTTTGGGAGGAGAGTGAACTCGACAAGGTCATAGCCGAGTGCAGCTCCTGAACCTTGGGGCGATATCCTGCGGCGCATGCGCTCAGGCGTCGTGGTCACCAGGCGCGGGCTTGCCTGCTGACCGATAGGCATTGAAAAGAGCCAGTGGTGTTGGTTCGATAGTGGCTGCAACCCCGCTGTTGAACCGGTTGAAAACGCCGAACTAGCAGAAAACAAAGAGTACTTCGATTATTTCCTCCTCGCTGAGATGTTCTCGCATCTCATCGGAATGTTCGCATGCCACTGCGCTTGGCGCTTGTCCTGCCTTGAAAGCAAACGACAAAGCGGCCCACTCACCATCGTCGAACAAATTGCTGGTTTGAAATTCCCAGACGGCAGCAATTCTCTCGCCGGTGACTCCCATGTCGTATGCACGGTTCGCATTGTGGGAAGCGCAGTACTGGCAGCCGGCGGCGGTACTGGCCATCAGTCCCACCAGGTACAGCAGGGGAGCGGGGAGGCGCGGCGTAAAGCGCCTTGGTCGAGCGTGACTTCCGCGTCATGGTTAGCTCGGTATTGGGCACAAAACCCGGCGAATCGATGAGGCCAAGATAGGTCGATTCAAGCTCGGGCGTATCCTTGCGGTGAAGAGGCTTGAGGTAGGGGGGCTTCTCCCGCATGTTGTCTCTCGTGTCGGTTATTCGTGTTTTCCGGCCTGCCAATGTGACTGCGGTCGTGTGTCCTTGGAGAAACGCAACGGTTTAGATTCAAGTTGCGTTGCCACCGAGTCGTTCCAGCGATTGAAAAAACGCATCTGGCAAACGATCAGGGGCATCTCCGTCACCTTTGTTTCATCGAACCAGGTCGCGAAGGCATCGTAATCCCGGGCGGTCAGCGCGCTGGGGGCTTTGCGCGGCCTTGTGCGCGAGATCCAGAGCCGCCTTGTCTCTCGCATCGAACAGCGGGCTGACCTGGAATTCCCACACCGCCGCAATCTTCTGTGTATCGACGCGCGCATCGCCTCAGTGGTTCGCGCTGTGCGCGGTGCAATATCGGCAACCGGATTCGGTCCTTGCGACAAGGGGGATCAACTGGATGAGCCTCGGTTCCGGGGTGGTTTCCAGGATAATGGTGATTGCCGATTCGGTGTACGCGCGGGTCTGTCACGGCACACGCCCATGGTCAGGATGTCATCCGCTTCGAAACCAAGGTATTGCTCGCAGAGTTCGAAGGTCTCCTCAAGCTAAGGCACGCCCTTCCGGTCAATAGGCGGCAGGCATGGCCGCGCTTCGTCAGTGTCCGCCATTGCTCCATGTCCTCGGGTCGGGCTTGGTGGCGGGGCAGGGCGCTCATTATCCTGAGACCGAAGATTGCCCGACTGAGGACTTGTTGCTGCACGCGCGAATAGGTGACTATCCGCAGGTGCTGATGCTCTTATCCTTATACTTCATGGCTGGCGGGAGGGTGGAAACGTCCGGATGCACACGAGGGCGCCCGCGTGGTCTGCGTCCGCATGCAGAACTAGCTGTTGCGGGCGAGTGTCTCCGAGGGCAGTTCGCCGTACCGCGCCTTGTAGTAGCTGGAAAAGCGGCTGAAATGATTGAAGCCGCAATCGGTGGCGACGGTGGTCACTGATACCGACGCGCCCTTGGCAGTCGTCAGAATATCGTGCGCGAGTCGAAGTCGTTCGCGGCGCAGGAACTCCATCGGCGTGAGGCCGTAGTGTTTTTTGAACTGTGTATACAGCGAGGTCTTCGCGATACCTGAGGCGGCGATAATGTCCTCGAGCCGGATATCTTCGCGGGCGTGGGTCCGGAGAAAATTCGCGGTCTGCTGGCAGGCCGCTGAAGGTCTGCATTCGGACTTTCGCGACAGCCGATCACTGTAGTTGTTGGGCACGCGCAGCAGCAGCATTGAAGCCAGAAGGACCTCCAGCTCGCGGCCTACTGCATCGAAGGTGACGTAAGCGAGCGGGTTGTGGCATTCACGCCAGACTTCCATGACCAGGTTGCGAACCGCTTCAGCCCCCAGCGCGAGTGGCTGTGGATGCGGATCGAAGGTGACGGCCGCTGACGGTGCATGGCCGAGATGATTCGTCAGTGCATTATCGACGGCGCTGCGGGTGAGACTGACGCTGATGTTGCGATAGTCCATGGAGGCTTCCAGCGTGACCGGCCGATTCGGGTTGATAATGGTGGCCGTCGTCTCGTCGCCATGGACGCAGCGGTTGTCGGCGCGGATAGCGTATTCGCCCTCTACCGGGAACATCACGCAATAGTTCTGGTCGGCGAACTCGGCAATTTCGTTGTGCAGTTCCGCACCGTAGGCGAGTTCGTTGATGCAGATGTCCCGCAACCATACAAAGTTGTGCAGGAAGGAAATCCGGGGCTTGCTGCCATGTGGAAAAATCTGGTGCGGACCGAACAGGCTGGAGATCCGCTTCACCGCGACATCCACATTGGTCGTATGAAAGCGGGTGATGCCGCCTGCGCGGTGCATGCTCTCGTAACCGCCGTCCGGTTGTTCAGTTGCTATGTCCATAGCCGTCACCTGCTGTCCCGTTCGACGATTTGCCGCAAGGGCTCGTCCATTTTGTGCAGCATCGAGCGCAGCATGTTTTTCAATCGAACTTGCTCCGCCGCCGTGTACTCCACCATGACACTGGCCTCGTGCGCTTTCGCGCAGCTAACGAGCGGGACCAGCTCACGCATCCCCTCATCAGTAACGACAAGCTTCGGCCTACCGATGTCAACAGCTTCCTGCCGCAGCCATCGCTTTGCAATCATTTCGTGGATCGTCGCTTCGAAACGCGCACCATCAAGGAGCGTAAGACGCGCCAACTCGTCATGGTGCAGGCCCGAGAACTCACTGGCACAGCTGATAATCCGCCATTGCTCGCGGCTCATTCCGACCTGGTCCAGCTCCGCCTGAAACTGCCTTTCGAAGGCTGCTGAGCATTGAGTCAGCAGGTAATCCAGATAGTCCTGAACGAAAGAAGCAGGGGCGGCGGGCTCGTCTCCGAGCGCGGGGTGTTTTTCGGGGATCGCGTAGTGGCCCTTGTGGTAGAGCAGTGTCGGCTTATTGCTTGTGCTGAACGAGATTACCTCGCCGACGAATATCAGATGATCGCCGCCTTCGTAAGTGAAGCGCTTCTCGCACTGGAAGCAGGCCGCACAATCCGTGAGCAAGGGAGTTCCGGCGACGCCGTCCTTGGTTGGGATGCCGGAGAACTTGTCCGCCACGCCGCGTTGGGCGAAATGGTTCGATAAATCGATCTGATCGTCTGCAAGCACATTAACGATGAAATACTTGCTGCTCTCGAACACGGCGAGCGAATGACTGCGGCGGTCCAGGCTCCACAGCACCAGCGGTGGATTGAGCGACACCGAGCTGAAGCTGTTAGCCGTGACCCCAACGCGGGTGTGCGAACAGTCTCCTGCGGTGACGACCGTGACGCCGGTAGCGAATTGTCCAAGCGCATCCCGGAATGCGAGGGTGTCGTGCGTTGTATCGGCAGTCATTCCGAAAGTGTATTCCGAGGCTGGCGGGCGGCTATCCGCCCACACCTGCGGGCTATCCGAATTTTCCGTCCAAACGCTCTTACAGGCGGTGCGCGATGTCGTTGGCGGGTGGTATCGCCGCCAGGGTGGCGCGGCCTTGCTCTTCGGCGGCCATTATGCCGCTACAGGCTCAGGATGATGGTCGGGATGCTCGCCGAGCGCCAGCGCGCCGCAGACACCGCGCCGACAGTGCCCTCCGCTCCGGCCGCAGGTTGACGCCGCGAACGACCGGATGCTCCGGAAGCCATAGGGCCAGGTGTTCCACCACACCGATCGGGCCGATACCCGGTCCGCCGCCGCCATGGGGCCCCGAACGGCGCTATATCGCTAATCCACCATCCGGATCGAGGACCGGCCGGCTGGTTCGACATGTCCATGCCGGGACTACCGCGGAACGAATAGGCGATTTACGCTTGCTACACGCTG
>CAYGQN010000051.1:3991-16235 GCA_964351795.1 uncultured Gammaproteobacteria bacterium | reverse complement strand
GAACAGTTGGGGCCCGGGCGGGCGGGCGCCGCGGCGGCCGCGAAAAGACAACAAGCGGGCCAGAATACCGCTGCGGAGCCGGCACTGACAAGCTGACCTCAGCCCTTTTGCGTTGCAGGCATGCTGCACCAGCGCGCAGGATCCACCGGCTTGCCGGAATGGCGGACCTCGAAGTACAGCGACGCCTGCCTGCCGCTGCTGACAGCGCCGGTGCGGGCGATGACCGCACCGGCCGCCACCTGTGCGCCGGCCTGCGTGTACAGCGTCTCGTTGTAGCCGTACAGGCTCATGTAGCCACCGCCGTGGTCGACGATCACCAGCAGCCCGAGGTGTTTGAATTCGCCGGCAAAAACCACTTTGCCCGCACTGATGGCACGGACCTCTGCGGCGGCGTCCGTGCCGAGCACCACGCCGTGGCTGCGGAAATCGCCACTGTCGTGGGATGAGCCGAAGCCCCGCAGGATCGCACCCCTGACCGGCCAGGCGAGCTTGCCGGCCAGTTGGGCAAAGGGTTTCGCCGGGGTGGCCGCGGCGGCCTGCTGGCGGGCCTTCAGGTCCGCCAGCAGGGCCTCGAGGTCGGCCTCCTCGCGCCGCAGGCGGGCCAGCTCGATGGCGCGCTCCTCCAGGGTCCGTGCCACCTCGGCGCGCTGCGCGGAGGCCTGCGCCCTCTCGGCTTCCAGGGCCTCTACCGCCGCCAGGGCCAGGGCGCGGCTGGCGCTGAGTGCCTCGGCCTCCCGCGCCAGCGCCCGGCGTGACCCGGCCAGTGCCGTCACCGCCGCGGATGCCTCGGCCAGGCGCCGTGAGCGATCGTTGGCCAGGTGGCGCTGATACACGAGCACGCGGGCCAGCCGACCCGGGTCGTCCTGGTTCAGCACCAGCTTGATGTGGGTTTGTTCGCCGTCGCGGTAGGCGGCGCGCAGCAGCCGGGCCAGGTTCCGGCGATGCTGTTCGGTGCTGGCCGAGCGGCGCTCGACCTCGGCGTCCAGTTCCCGCACCCGGGCCAGCGCGGCCTCGGCCTCGGCCTGCAGGCGGGCGGCTTCGGCGGCGAGGCTGGCTGCGCGCTCGGCCGTGCCGGCCAGGTCGGCGTCCAGGCGCCGGGCGCGTTGCTGCTCCTCGGCGATGGCCTCCTCGATGGCTCCCAAGCGCGCGCGCAGCGCTGCCAGGGCGCTGGCCTGGCCTTCGATATCGGGGGCCGCGGCCGCGGCCGGCGGCCCGAGCAGCAGGGCCAGCAGCAGGCTGGCGCCGGCTACCCGTCTCACTGCCCGGCGGCGACCCTGGCCGTGCCGGGCCGGGTGGCTGGCGTGTCGGCGCTGATGCGAAACAGCGGCTCGCCGGTCATCTCGGCCGGTACCGGCAGGCCCATCAGCGTGAGCATGGTCGGGGCGAGGTCCACCAGGGTGCCCTCGGTGCGCGGCTCGGCCTTGCGGCCGACGTACACCAGCGGGACCAGGTTGCTGGTGTGCGCGGTGTGCGGCTGGCCGAGTTCCATCTTGGTGGACACGCCGCGCATCTGTTCCGCGTTTCCATGATCGGCGGTGATCAGCATCTCCATGCCGTTGCGGTTGGTGGCCTCCAGCAGCCGGCCCAGGCACTGGTCGATGGTTTCGATGGCACGCACGGTGGCTTCGAAGTCGCCGGTATGGCCGACCATGTCCGGATTGGCGAAGTTGCAGACGATGGCGTCATAGCGGCCCGAATCAATGGCCTCCACCAGCCGGTCGGTGACCTCGGCGGCGCTCATCTCCGGGGCCTCGTCGTAGGTTTTCACGTCGGGGGAGGGCACCAGGATGCGATCCTCGCCCGCGAACACCTGCTCCTCGCCGCCGTTGAAGAAAAAGGTGACGTGGGCGTATTTCTCGGTTTCCGCGATGCGCAACTGGTGCATGCCCAGGCCGGCGATGTACTCGCCGAAGGTGTTGTGCAGGGCCTGGGGCGGGAATGCGACATCGACGTTGAAATCGGCGCTGTACTCGGTGAGCGTGATGAAATTGCCCAGTGCCGGTACCCGCGCCCGCTCGAAGCCGCTGAAACCCGGTTCCACGAAGGCCCGCGTGAGCTGGCGCGCCCGGTCTGCACGGTAGTTCATGAAGATGACCACGTCGCCGTCCTGCACGATGTCGCGATGGCCGTCGGCGTCCACGATCACCGTCGGCAGGACGAACTCGTCGGTCTCGTCGCGGTGGTAGGCGTCTTCCAGCGCAAGCAGCGGGTCCGCTGCCTCGTGTTCGCCCTCGCCGTCGACGATGAGGCGCCAGGCGGCGGCGCAGCGGTCCCAGTTGCCGTTGCGATCCATGGCGAAGAAGCGCCCGCACACGCTGGCCACCCGGGCGCGGCCGCTCTCCCGGCATTTCTGGTGCAGCAGTGCCAGCGATTCCCCTGCGCTTTTCGGCGGCATGTCACGCCCGTCGAGGAAGGCGTGGATGCACACCCGCGGGACGCCGGCGGCCACGGCCAGCTCGAGCATGGCGTGGATATGCGATTCATGGCTGTGCACGCCGCCGGGCGACAGCAGGCCCATGATGTGCACGGCGTTGCCGCGCCCGGCGGCGGCGGCAAGGGCCCCCGTGCAGACGGGGTTACGCTTGAAGCTGCCGTCGGCAATCGCGCCGCTGATGCGGGTGAACTCCTGGGCGACGATGCGGCCGGCACCGATGTGCATGTGGCCAACCTCGGAATTGCCCATCTGCTGGTCGGGCAGGCCGACATCAGGCCCCGAGGCGCTGAGCAGCATGTGCGGGCGCGTGTGCCACAGCGAGTCCCAGTTCGGCGTGCGGGCGCTCTCGATGGCGTTGTACTCGGTGGCCTCGGAGTAACCCCAGCCATCGAGAATCAGCAGCAGTACGGGTTGTTCAGCCTTGCTCATGGTGACTCGTCGTGTGATTCAGGGAGGCTGCCGGCGGCGCTCGGCCCGTTGCCGGGCCCGTGCCCGGACCCGGTTCTCCGGTAGGCGCAAAAGCCGGCAAAGTGTATCATGCCGCCCCGCGCAAGGCCTTGGGTCTGCGTAAATTTCCGTCATATAACGAGGGTATCGGCGCCATGGGCGCGCGCTACCCGGTACCCGGGACATCCATGGATCGTTTGCTGGAATTCGCGGGCAATCACCTGCTGCTGGTGGCCGCGTTCGTCATCCTCGCCACCCTGCTGATTGCCAGTTTCGTCCGCGACGCGGCCGGCGGCCGGCGGCTCGGCCCGCGCGAGGCCGTGCGCCTCATCAATGATCGGGATGCGCGCGTGGTCGACCTGCGCGAGAAGAAGGACTGGGATCGCGGGCACATCGTAGATGCCCTGCACCTGCCCTATGCCAAGCTCAAGTCCGGGGCCGAAGGGGCCCTGCCGGACAAGTCGCAGCCGCTGTTGTTGTGCTGTAACTCCGGCACGATAGCCTCGAAGGCGCAGGCCGAACTCACCGCCGCCGGCTACGCCGACGTCCACGTCCTGAAAGGCGGGATCATGGCCTGGCAGGCCGACAGCCTGCCGCTGGAACGCGCCTGAGCGGCAGAACCCAACGCTACACACGGAAGCAGACATGACCGAAGAAACCAAGCCCGAGACCCCGGCCGCCGGTGAACAGCAGCAGCAGCAGGGCTCGCTGGCCATCCAGAAAATCTACGTCAAGGACCTGTCCTTCGAGGCGCCCGGTACCCCGATGGTGTTCACCGAGGAGTGGAAGCCCACGGTTGATCTGCACGTGGGCACGGAAGCCAACCCGGTCGAGGGCGACATGCACGAGATCGTGCTCACCGTCACCGTGACGCTGAAGTTCGGCGAGAAGACCGTCTACGTGGCCGAGGTGCAGCAGGCCGGCCTGTTCGTCATCCAGGGTTTCCCGGAGCAGCACCGCCAGGCGGTGCTGGCAACGGTGTGTCCGAACATCCTGTTCCCCTACGCCCGCGAGGCGGTCTCGGACGTGGTCACCCGTGGCGGCTTTCCGCAGATGTTGCTGGCACCGGTGAATTTCGAGCACCTGTACGCCCAGGAACTGCAGCGTCGCCAGGCCGAGCAGACGGGTGCGGCCTCGCACTGATCCCCGGCATCGGGGCCGCGCTTGAGCGTTGCCACGCAGCCCGGGCCCGTCGCCGTGCTCGGCGCGGGCTCCTGGGGCACGGCGCTGGCCCTGACGCTGGCCGGCAGCGGCCGTGCCGTGCGGCTGTGGGGCCACGATCCGGCGCATGTCGCGCGACTGGCCACCGCCGGCGAGAACCCGGTGCATCTGCCGGGCCTGCGTTTCCCGGCGTCACTGCGGCCGATGAGCGGGCTGGCAGAAACCCTGGCCGGCGCCGGGGACCTCGTGCTCGCCGTTCCCTTCGGCGGGCTGGACGCGCTGCTGGGGCGCCTCGCGCCACTGGCTGCCGAGCTGCGGATCACCATCTCCTGCAAGGGTATCGAGCCCCACACGGGCCGGCTCGCGCACGACATCGCCCGCGATCACCTGGGTGCCGATGCGCCGCTGGCGGTGCTCTCCGGTCCCACCTTCGCACGTGAACTCGCGGCCGGCGCGCCCACCGCGGCGGTGGTTGCGAGCACCACGCCCGGGCTGGCCCCGGCCCTGGTCGACATGCTGCACACCGGCACCTTCCGCGTGTACAGCGGCGAGGACGTCATCGGCGTGGAACTGGGTGGCGCGCTGAAGAACGTGCTTGCCATCGCCGCCGGAATCAGCGATGGCCTGGGCTTCGGTGCCAATGCCCGCGCGGCGCTCATCACCCGCGGGCTGGCCGAGATCACGCGCATGGGCCTGGCCATGGGGGCGGCCGCCGAGACCTTCGCCGGCCTGGCCGGGGTTGGTGACATCGTGCTCACCTGCACCGACGACCAGTCCCGCAACCGCCGCCTGGGCCTGGCGCTGGCGGAGGGCCTCGGGCCGGCGGAGGCCATCGCCCGGATCGGCCAGGTCACCGAAGGTGTGCCGACGGCCGCGGCCGCCGTGGCCCTGTCACAGCGTCATGGTGTCGAAATGCCGCTGGCGAGCCAGGTGGCCCGCATCCTGGACGGCCGGGTGACCGCCGCCGTGGCCGTGCGGGAACTGCTCTCGCGTGAACCGGGGCCGGAGCAGCCGGGCGCCCGCTGAGCGGCGCTGCTTCAGGCTCCACCGTCGAAGCCGAGCTGGCGCCACGCCTCGTAGACGATCACCGCGACGGCATTGGACAGGTTGAGGCTGCGGTTGCCCGGGCGCATGGGGATCCGCAGCACATGCTCTGCCGGCAGGCCTTGCAGCAGTGCCCCGGGCAGGCCGCGGGACTCCGGCCCGAACAGCAGCGCGTCGTCGTGGCCGAAGGCGACCTCGTCATAGGCTGCCCGGCCGCGCGTCGAGCAGGCCAGCAGCCGCGCCGGCTGCACGTCGGCGAGGAAGGCATCCAGGCTGGCATGCTCGCTGAGCGTTGCCCACTCGTGGTAGTCCAGGCCCGCGCGGCGCATGCGGGCGTCGTCCAGCGTGAAGCCGAGGGGATGCACGAGGTGCAGCTTCGCGCCGGTGTTGGCACATAGCCGTATAATGTTGCCGGTATTGGGCGGAATCTCCGGCTCCAGCAGGACGACATGCAGCACTGGCGCGTTTCTCCGTGGGTTGCACTGCGCTGACCTGCCCGGGCCGGACACCGCCGCTCCTCAAGGGGCAGCCGCTGTGGCAAGGTCTGCGCGACAAGGGTGCCACCGGCCCGCGCCGGCACACTGCAGCGCGTACATCCCGGTTCGGGCAAATGCGCCGCGGCCGTCCCGCCCGGTTGCCGGTGCCGGCACCGGGCCCGTACATACTGCGAGGTCATCGATGAGCGAACAAACGGGCGAGCAGTGGCGCCTGGCAATCGATTTCTGCGGCCTGGACCTGGCGACGCCATTGGTGTTGCTGTCCGGCTGCGTCGGTTTCGGCGAAGAGTACACGCGCGTGGCCGGCTTCAGCAATCGTGATGCCGGCGCCGTCTGCCTGAAGGGCACAACCCTGGAGCCGCGCCTTGGCAATACGCCGCATCGTATCGCCGAGACCGGGGCCGGCATGCTCAACGCCATCGGCCTGCAGAACCCGGGGGCGCGCCAGGTCGTCAACGCGATCCTGCCGTCGCTGGACTTCGCCGAGACACGCTTCATCGCCAATGTCTCCGGCTCCACCGTGGAGGAGTACGAGGCGGTCACGCGCCTGTTCGACGACTCCCCGATCGATGCCATTGAAATCAACATTTCCTGCCCGAACGTGAAGGAAGGCGGCGTGCAGTTCGGCAACGATCCCGACATGTCGGCCCGGGTGGTGGAGGTGTGCCGCCGCGCCACCGCCAAGCCGATCATCACCAAGCTCTCGCCCAACCAGACCGACATCGCCGGCAATGCCCGGCGCTGCATCGAGGCGGGCACCGACGCCTTCGCTGTCATCAACACGCTCATGGGGATGCGCGTTGACATCGAATCGCGCCGGCCCGTGATCGGCAATCGCCAGGGCGGCTTGAGCGGTCCGGCCATCAAGCCCATCGCGCTGCTGAAGGTGCACCAGGTCTACGAGGTGGCGCGCGGGCATGGTGTTCCCATCATCGGCCAGGGGGGTATCTGCACGGCCGAGGATGCCATTGAATTCATGCTCGCCGGGGCGAGTGCGGTGGGGGTTGGTACGGCGCTGTTCTACGAACCGCTGTGTCTGCCGGCCATCAACGCCGGCATCCTCGATTACATGCGCCGGCATGGCTTCGAGCGCGTGGCCGATCTCACCGGGGCCCTGCACGCCGCCTGAGCCGCCCGCCGGCCATGGGCTCGGGGCCCGGTGCGGCTCAGCTGCGCCAGAAGGTCGGCGACATCACCACCAGCAGGGTGAAGATTTCCAGCCGGCCCAGCAGCATGGCGAAGCTCAGCGTGTACTTCGCCGCTGCCGGCAGCCCGGCGTAACTGGCACTGACCTCGCCCAGGCCCGGGCCGAGATTGTTGATGCTGGCGGCCACCGCGGAGAACGCGGTGACCTGGTCGATGCCCATGGCCAGCAGCATCAGCATCAGCAGCGCGAACGAGGCCACGTAGGCGGCAAAGAACCCCCACACCGCGTCCACGATGCGGTCCGGAATGGGCTTGTCTCCCACCTTGATGGAAATGACGGCACTGGGATGCACCAGGCGGCGGATTTCGCGCACGCCCTGCTTGAACAGCAACTGGATGCGCATGACCTTGATGCCGCCGCCGGTGGAGCCGGCACAGCCGCCGATGAAGCTGGAGAACAGCAGCAGCACGGGTACGAAGGTGGGCCAGTAGGCGAAGGCGGTGGTGGCAAAGCCGGTGGTCGTGGCCACGGAAACCGCCTGGAACACCCCGTGGCGAATCGCGCTGGCGGGCTCGTGATAGGTGCCGGTCAACAGCAGGGCCGCGCTGACCACGAGGCAGATCCCCAGCAGGTTCAGGCTGTAGAAGCGGAACTCCGAATCGAACAGGTAGGGCTTGGCGTTGCGGTAACGCAGGGCCAGGAAGTGCAGTGAGAAATTCACCCCGGCCAGGAACATGAACAGCACGGCAATGGCCTCGATCAGCGGGTTGTCGAACCAGCCGATGCTGGCATCGTGGGTGGAGAACCCGCCAATGGCCACCGTGCTGAAGGCGTGGCATACCGCATCGAACACGCTCATGCCCGCCAGGTAGTAGGCGAAGCCGCAGGCGCTGGTCAGGCCGAGGTAGATGTACCACAGGGCCTTGGCCGTCTCGGTGATTCGCGGCGTGAGCTTGTTGTCCTTCATCGGCCCGGGCGTTTCCGCCCGGTACAACTGCATGCCACCGATGCCGAGCATGGGCAGGATGGCCACCGCCAGCACGATGATGCCGATTCCGCCCAGCCACTGCAGCTCGTGACGGTAGAACAGCAGCGAGCCGGGCAGGGCGTCGAGCCCGGTGATGACGGTGGCGCCCGTGGTGGTGAGCCCGGAGACGGACTCGAATACGGCATCGGCGAGGCCCATCTGCAGTTCGTCGAAGAGCAGGAAGGGGATGGCGCCGGTCAGGCCCAGCACGCCCCAGAACAGCACCACGATGATGAAGCCGTCGCGCAGACGCAGATCGTAGCGGCGGTTGTACACCGGCAGCCACAGCGCCAGCCCCAGGCCGAGGATGATCCCGAAGGACTCCAGGAAGGCGACGTGGCCGCCGTCGCCGCTTGCCAGTGCCAGCAGCGCCGGCGGCAGCATGGTCAGGCTGAACACGGTGAGCAGCAGCCCGAGGATGCGCTGGACGACCAGGAAGCGCATGTCAGCGGACGACTGCGCGAAACCGGCCTTGCTCGCCCCCGGCCGGACTCACAGGAAGATGATCCCCACCTGGAACAGGCGTTCCACGTCGCGCACGTGCTTCTTGTCGGTGACCAGGGCGATGACGTGATCCTCGGCGGCGATGACGGTGTCGTGGTGAGCCATGATGACCTGGTCACCGCGCACGATGGCGCCAATGGTGGTGCCCGGCGGCAGGCGGATGTCCTCGATGGCCCGGCCGACGACGCGCGAGGAATTCTCGTCGCCGTGGGCGATGGCCTCGATGGCCTCGGCCGCACCCCGTCGCAGCGAGTGTACGACCACCACGTCACCGCGGCGCACGTGGGCGAGCAGGCTGCCGATGGTGGCCTGCTGCGGCGAGATGGCGATGTCGATGATGTCCTGCTGCACCAGGTCGACGTAGGCGGCGCGGTTGATCAGCGCCATCACGGTCCGGGCGCCCAGGCGCTTGGCCAGCATGGAGGAGATGATGTTGGCCTCGTCATCGTTGGTGAGCGAGCAGTACACATCGGTGTTCTCGATGTTCTCCTCGCGCAGCAGGTCTTCGTCGGCGGCATCCCCCACCAGCACGGTGCTGCGGCGAAGCTCCTCGGACACCTGCTTGGCGCGCTCGGGATTGAACTCCACCAGCTTCACCTGCATGCGGCTCTCTAACGCGGTGGCCAGCCGTTTGCCGATGTTGCCGGCGCCGGCGAGCATCAGGCGCTTGTTGGGTTTTTCCAGGCGGCTCATTTCCTTCATCACCGCGCGGATGTGCTGGCGCGCCGCCAGGAAGAAGATTTCATCCTCGGGCTCGATGACGGTGTCCCCTTCGGGGATGATTGCCCGGCCACGCCGGAAAATGGCCACCACGCGCGTCTCCGTGCCTTTCACCCGCTCCGGCAGGGTGCGCAGGGCATGGCCGACCAGCGGGCTGTTAGGGAAGGCCCGCACCGCCACCAGCTGCACCCGGCCGCCGGCGAAGTCCAGCACCTGCAGCGCGCCGGGAAACTCGATCAGGCGCTCGATGTAGTCGGTGACCTGCTGCTCGGGGCTGATGAGTACATCGATGGGCACGGCGGTGTTGCTGAACAGCTCCGGCTGGCGCAAGTATTCAACATCGCGCACGCGGGCGATTTTCGTGGGCGTGTTGAAGATGGTTTGCGCCACCTGGCAGGCGACCATGTTGGTCTCGTCGGAGTTGGTGACGGCGATGAGCATGTCGGCGTCCTGGGCGCCAGCGCGCGCCAGCGTCCGCGGGTGTGAGGCGACCCCCAGCACCGTGCGCAGGTCGAAGCGGTCCTGCAGCATCTGCAGGCAGGTCGGATTGGTGTCGACGACGGTGATGTCGTTCGCCTCGCCGCACAGGTTGGCGGCAACGGACGAGCCGACCTGGCCGGCTCCAAGAATGATGATTTTCACAGGCTTGCCGCTTGGGTTGCGCTGATGGCTAGTGCTTGCTTGCAGCCTTGGCGAGCTTGGGATCGATGCCGAGCGCACGCAGCTTGCGGTACAGGTGGGTGCGCTCCATGCCGATGCGGTTGGCAACCCGGCTGACACTGCCGTTCTCGGTTTGCAGCTGGTATTCCAGGTAGGCCTTCTCGAATTTCTCGCGCGCCTCGCGCAGCGGCAGGTCGAAGCCCGGGCCGGCCTCGGCCTGGGTGTTGGCGCGGCTGCCGAGCGCCGCGTTCACCTCGTCGACTTCTATCTCCTCGCCGCTGCCGAGGATCAGCAGGCGCTGCACCAGGTTCTTCAGCTCGCGGATGTTGCCCGGCCACTCGTAGGCCCGCAGACGCTTGATGGCGAGCGGCGCGAAATGCCGGCGCGCCAGGCCCTCGCGCTCGGCGAAGAACTGCAGGTAGTACTCGAGCAGGGCGGGCACATCCTCGTCGTGCTCGCGCAGGGCCGGCACCTCGATGGGGACGATGTTCAGATGGTAGAACAGGTCGTCCCGGAACCGGCCTTCGGCCACCGCCGCCTGCAGGTCCTGGCGGGTGGCGGCGACCACGCGGATGTCCACCGACACCGGCTCGCGGCCGTTGACGCGCAGGAATTGCAGGTTTTCCAGGGCGCTCAGGAGCCGGGCCTGGACCGAGAGATCCATGTCGGCGATGTCCTTCAGGAACAGCGTTCCGCCGTTGGCCTGCTCCAGGGCACCGAAATAGACTTGGCCGCTGTCTTCGCTGCCGAACAGCTCGATATCGGGGTTCTCACGCGCCAGGCCGGCGACGTTGACATCGACGAACGGGCCGCCGTTGCGGGAACTGTGCTGGTGCAGGTGGCGCGCGAGCATCTCCTTGCCGGTGCCTGATTCGCCGGCGATGAGCACCGGCGTCTTGTGTTCGGCGATGCGTTCCACCTGCGCCCGGACGCTGCGGTAGGTGCTGCTGTCGCCCACGGATTCCTGCGACACGTGGGCCTGGCGGCGCAGGCCGATGTTCTCGCGCTTGAGATTGGCGGTTTCCAGGGCGCGCTGGATGGTCAGCAGCAGCTTGGCAATCGACAGTGGTTTCTCGATGAAGTCATAGGCGCCGAGGCGGGTTGCCTCGACGGCCGTTTCCACGTTGCCATGGCCGGAGATCATGATGACCGGCAAATCGAGGTTGTTGCTCTCCGACCATTCCTTGAGCAGGGAGATGCCGTCCGTGTCGGGCATCCAGATGTCCAGCAGGACGAGGTCGGGGCGGCGGCTGCGTCGGGCCTGGCGTGCCTGCTCGGCATTCTCGGCAACAGACACCTCGTAGCCCTCGTCCTCGAGGATCTCGCGCACGAGGCTGCGGATATCCGGCTCGTCATCCACCACCAGAATGTGTCCGTTACTCATCCGGCATCCCTCTGCGGCGCCTGGGCGCCGGTCTTGTGGTTGTCTACGGACAGGCGCATACGCACTTCGGCCCCGCCGCCGGCCCGGTTGTCCATGGTAACCACGCCGCCGTGTTCTTCAATGATCTTCTTGACGATGGCCAGCCCCAGCCCGGTGCCGCGGGGCTTGTTCGTGACGTACGGGTCGAACACGGCCCCCAGCAGGGCGGGGTCGATCCCGGCGCCGTTGTCGGCGATGACCAGTTCGACGTAGCGACCGTGGTCGTTGTCCACGTAGGACGAACTGATGTCGATGCGGGCCGGACCCCCGTTGGCACTGGCCTCGATGGCATTTTTGATGAGGTTGTTCAGGACCTGCCGCAGCCGCGCCGGGTCGGCGTCGATGGTGGGGGTCTGCGGGTCCAGCCGGGTCTGGATGTCGATGCCGCCTTCGAGGCTGCGGAACAGTTCAGCCACTTCCTCGACCAGCTGGTTGAGGTCGACGGCCCGCGCCTGGATCTTCGGCGCCCGGGCGTAGTCGGAGAAGGTGTTGACCATGCCCTTCATCGTCTCGACCTGCTGCACGATGGTGTGGGTCAGCCTGTCCAGGGTGTCGCGATCCTCGGGGGCCATCTTCTTGAGGTACTTGTGGCGCAGGCGCTCGGCCGAGAGCTGGATGGGCGTCAGGGGATTCTTGATTTCGTGGGCCAGCCGGCGCGCGGCTTCGCTCCAGGCGGCGTTGCGCTGTGCCTGGATGAGTGCGGTCACATCATCGAACACAACCACGTAGTCCGCGACGTCGGACTGGAGATTCTGAAGTCTGGTACCGCGGCACATGAGCACCTGTCTCCCGCTGCCGGCGAATAGTACCACTTGTTCCTGCCAGTCGCTTTCGCGCCGGTCCAGCAGCGGCGACAGCGCCTGCCCCAGCGGCTCCAGGTAGGGCAGGGCCTCGACCAGGCCGGCCAGGTCGCAGTCGTCCATCTGCCCGGTGGTGGCGCCGAGGATCTCGCTGGCGGCCTGGTTGTAGGTGTGGATCCTGCCACCGGCATCCAGGGTGAGCACGCCGCTGGACAATCGCTCGAGCACGGCCTGCAGGTACTCGCGCTGGGACTCCACCTCGTCGCGGCTGTGCTGGGCGTCGTCGCGGGCGCGGGCGATACGGCGGGTCATCTCGTTGAATGAGCTCACCAGGAACCCCAGTTCGTCGCTGCTGGTGACCGGCAGCGTGGTCTCGTAGT
>CAYGQN010000051.1:0-3981 GCA_964351795.1 uncultured Gammaproteobacteria bacterium | reverse complement strand
CCTCGGTGCCAAGCGCGAGGTCGCGCACCGGCGCACTCAGCCGGCGGGCCGAGTACAAGGCGGCCCAGACCGCGGCGAAAATCGAGAACAACAGCACCAGGGTCAGGCTCATGATGAAGCTGGTCTGCAGCTGCTCGCGCAGGTAGGTCAGCCGGTTGTACTGGGCGTGGGCGCGCTCGACATTCTCGGCAAGGTCGCTGAGCTGGTCGGCCACCGGGTACAGCGCCTGCAGGACGCGCCCCTCGCGCCCGACCTGGGTGCCGGGCACGTTTACCGCGGCGCGCACGTACAGTTCCGAATCACGCACCGGGTCCAGGCTGATGTAGCTGCGGCCCTGGCGCAGCTGCAGCAGGATGGGATCGGGCGGCAGGTTGGGAACGATGTCGGTATAAAAGCTGCTGGAGGCGATGAGTTTGCCCGAGCGCGTCAGCAGCAGCATCTCGTGGGCACCGCTGCGATCGCGCATGGTGTCCAGGTTGACAGTGCCCACGTCCATGGAGTTCGCCACACCGATGCTGTCCGGGTTGCGCAGCCTATCGAGATTGAGCGGCGTGCTCGGCAGCTGTCCCTCGGCCAGCTCCAGCGCCATGCCGTGGGTCAGGCGCAGCAGCTCGCGCATCCGCAGGTCCAGGGAGCGTTTGCTCAGGGTCAGGGAGTCCTCCAGGGCCTTGTCGATGCGAACGTCGAACCAGCTGTCGATACCGGAACTGAGGAAATGCAGCGAAAAGCCGTAAACGATGCTGACCGGCACCACCGCGAGCACGATGAAGATGCGCAGCAGCCGCACGGTCATGCGCACGCCGGCCTCGCGTCGGCGCATGGCCAGGTAGAGCCGCCGCAGGTTGATGATGATGAGCACGACCAGTGTGGCCAGGCCGGCAATGTTCACCACCAGCAGCAGGGAGTACAGCTGGCCGAAGCGGGCGGAGTTCTGGATGGCGTCGCTCAACATCGTCAGCGATGCCAGCATGGTCACGCACAGCAGTGCGACGGGGGCGACGCCGAGCATGCGCCCCTTCACGGGCGGAGATCCCACTTGTGCCAGCCGCTGCCGAGGCGCCAGCCCGGCTTGATCCAGGCCAGTGGGCGCAGCGGCGCGGGTAGTGCCTCGATGTCCAGGTTGGCGCGCAGACGGACGCGGTAGCGCGCCTCGTCGTCGAGGCGGTCGGCCTCCACCACCGGGATCGGCGCAATCCTGCCCAGGGCCACGATGGCATCATCCAGGGAATCGAAATTGCGGCTGGTGCTGGTTGCCATGTTCGTCACGATATAGCGTTCGCTGAGTTCGTGGCGGCGCAGCTCGTAGGATTGCACCACGTGGGCGATTTCCTCGTCCCAGACATAGCGGCGCTTGCGGCGGATTGCCACCTCCACGTTGACTGTCAGCGCGACGCCGTTGGCGAGCGCCTCGAGGGGATCTTTCCCGAAGTGGTAGTCCAGGACGGCGTTGACCATGTAGATGCCATTGACCTCCTCGGCCTCAGCCTGCGTGATCTCGAACTCGGCCGCGGGCGCTGCGCCGGTGAGGCTCAGAAGCACAAGGATGAGCACTGCGCGCATAGAGACGGTCCTGGAAACGGGCGTGTCCTTCGGTTCGACCGGGCGGATTCCGCCGGCGCCGCGATGCGATCCTGGCCTGCGCCAGCGGTTGCGGTACCTATTGTCGCGCATTTGTCACCGGCACAGTCATTCGGGCAGGGCCGGCCCTGCATCATGAGACCCGGTCAAGGCTGCGCCCGGGCGTCTGTCAGGTCCGCTGAAACAGGGCATAGAAAAACCCGTCCATGGCCGCCACGCCGGGCAGGATCTGCCAGCCCGAGCCGGTATCGCACGCCCCGGCCGGCGGCGCATCGCCAAGGCTGGCTTCGGGGTGGCGTGACAGGAACGCCTGGCACAGCTCAGCGTTCTCCTGCGCCAGTACCGAGCAGGTTGCATACAGCAGCTTACCGCCCGGGGCGAGCAACGGCCACAGCCCTTCCAGCAGCGCGAGTTGCCGCTCGGCGAAGGCTTCCGCATCACCCGGTCGGCGCAGGGTCTTGATATCCGGGTGGCGGCGGATGACGCCCGTGCCGGTGCAGGGGGCATCCACCAGAATGCGATCGAAGGCGCGCCCGTCCCACCAGTGCTCGGGTCTGCTGGCGTCGGCGGCCACGGTGGTGGCGGTCAGCTGCAGGCGTTGCAGCGTGCTGTCCACCGAGGCCAGCCGGGCCGGGCTGACATCAAGCGCCAGCAGCTCCCCGATGTCCGGGCAGAACTCGCGCAGGTGTGCGGTCTTGCCGCCCGGCGCGGCGCAGGCATCGAGCACGCGCTGGCCCGCTGCCGGAGCAAGCAGGGGGGCGGCCTGCTGGGCTGCCAGGTCCTGTACCGACAGCAGGCCGTCGGCGAACCCGGGCAGTGCGCTCACAGGCATCGGCCGCGCCAGTGTGATTGCCGCCGGCATGTCCGCCACGGGGGCGGCCTCGATGCCGGCTGCCGTCAGCGCGGCCAGGCAGGCATCCCGGTCCGTGCGGGCCAGGTTCACGCGCAGGTGCATCGGTGGGCGCTGGTTGCCGGCTTCACAGATCTGCTCCCACGCCGCCGGCCAGTCCGCGCGCAGGCACTCGAGCAGCCATTGCGGATGGGCATGGCGGTATTCCGGCTGGTCGGCGAGCGCGGCCTCGATGGCCGCCTGCCGGCGACCGTGATTGCGAAGCACGGCGTTGACCAGCTTCACCGCCCAGGGCTTGTTCAGGCCACGGCAGGCCTCGGCGGTCAGCGTGACGGCCGCATGCGCGGCAACCTCCATCCCGGTGAGCTGGTAGAGGCCGGCCAGCAGCAGGGCTTGCACATCGGCGTCCTTGCGGCGCAGGGGTTTGTCCAGCAGTTGCGCGGCAACCAGCTCCAGCCGCGGCAGCCAGCGCAGCGTGCCGTACACCAGTTCCTGGGCGAGGGCACGGTCGCCCGGGCTGTCCAGGCGCTCGAGCAGGGGCGCGGCGCAATCGTTGAGCGAGCGGCCGCCCAGCACCGCGGCGAGGATACGTGCCGCCGTGCCGCGCGGATCAGGCCGGGCGCGCGGCATCGGCGTCCAGACTTGTCGCAGCCTCGAACAGTGCGCGATGACCGTTGATGAACTCCGCCACCGTTCGCGGCTCGCGGCCGGCCGCCTGGATCCGGTCCAGCCACAATACCCCGCTGGCGCAGGCAACCCCCAGACGGCGGTTGCCCTGACGAACGACGGTGCCCGGCGCCAGCCCGTGCGCAGCCTCCGGCGCCGCAGTGGCGGCAAGCAGTCGCACCCGCAGATCACCGAGCATGGTCCAGGCCCCCGGGGCCGGCGCGAAGGCACGTACCTGGCGCGCCGCACTGGCCGCATCCCGGCCCGGGTCCAGCGCCAGTTCGCCCTTGTCGATCTTGGCCGCGTAGGTCACCCCGGTCTCGTCCTGCGGCTCGGCGCGGGCGGTGCCCGCCGCCACTGCGTCCAGTGCCGCCACGATCAGCCGCCCACCGATGGCCGCGAGCCTGTCGTGGAGGCTGCCGGCATCGTCGTGTTCGTCGATGGCAGTCGCCTCGCGCATCAGAACCGGCCCCGCGTCCAGGGCCTGGACGATTTGCATGATGCTGATCCCGGTCTGGTCGTCGCCGGCCAGGATGGCGCGCTGGATGGGTGCCGCTCCGCGCCAGCGGGGTAGCAGCGAGGCATGGATGTTCAGGCTCGTGCGGCTCGGCACGGCCAGGATCTCCGCCGGCAGCAGCAGCCCGTAGGCCGCAACGACCAGGACTTCCGGCGCGTAGGCGGCCAGCGCCCCGGCGCTGCCCGGTTCGCGCAGGCTCGACGGCTGGCACACCGGGATGGCAAGGTCACTGGCCAGGCGTTTGACCGGGCCGGCATTGAGTCGGCGGCCGCGACCGGCGGCCCGATCCGGTTGCGTGTAGACCCCGCGGCCTTCTTCCCCCGGCGCCACCCGCCGCAGCGGGGCGACGACGCGATTGCCGACGACGAAG
>CAYGQN010000050.1:0-16411 GCA_964351795.1 uncultured Gammaproteobacteria bacterium | reverse complement strand
TGCTTGCGTGCACGCCATCGCCGAAAAGGCAAGGGTGGCCGCGGTGGCCGCAAAGGCCGACCGTGCCGATGCCTTCCGCAATGGCCGGGTGGAAGACCTCGGCGAGCTGCCACCCGAGGCCATGGCGATGTTCGAGCAACCCGGGCACGTGGTGGAGGAACTCGAGGACGACTCGCTGGTGGAGGCCGACATCAATATCGCCTACGGCCGCTATCGCGAGGCCGAGGACGCGCTCACCGCGGTGCTGGATATCTCGCCCGAGAACTACCTGGCGCGCCTGAAGCTCGCCGAGCTGTACTACACGATGCGCCGGGCCGACGACTTCGCGGAACTGGCCGATGCCCTGTCGGCACAGCGGCCCGTGATCAGCGATCGCGACTGGCAACGGTTCATCAGCATGGGCAAGGAACTGGGCGCCGGGCACGCCTTGTTCACCGGCCTGCGCCCCGTCGCCAGGCAGGGCGACGGGGCCGCCTGAGCCGGCACGCGGTTCAGGCCGGCGGCTGGGCGGCAGCCGGCCACTCGCTGTGCTCGAGGAAGCGCTCGTGGCCGCGCAGCATGTAGTGCCAGTACATCAGCGGCAGCCCGGTCGTCTTGATCCACCAGTAGCTGCGGCGCTCAACGCCCGGGTCCAGCGGAAAGGTCGGCGTCACCTTGCCGCCGTAACAGAACTCCGCCATCAGCACCTTGCCGTAGGCGGTGGTCAGCGGGCAGGACGCATAGCCATCGTAGCTCGCCGGCATGGCACGGCCGTCGATGAGCGCCAGCAGGTTCTGCACCACCACCGGTGACTGCTTGCGTATCGCCGCGGCGGTCTTGGAGTTGGGCATCGAGCCGACATCCCCCAGCGCGAACACGTTGCTGAAGCGCGTGTGCTGCAGGGTGGCCTGGTCCACGTCGGCGAACCCGGCTTCGTTGGCAAGCGCGCTCTCGCGCACTACCGCCACTGCGCGCTGGGGCGGCGTGACATGCAGCATGTCGAACTCTGTGGTGACCTCCTCGCCCTCGCGCTCGCCACCGGTAACCCGGAACCTTGCCTGCCGGGCAGGGCCGTCCACCGCAACGAGATTGTGCTGGAACGCCGTCTGCACGCCGTAGCGTTCGGCAACCTTGACCAGTTCCCGGGCGTAGTAAGGCACACCGAACATGCCGGGGGCGGCCGTGAAGAAGCTGACGTCCACAGACTCCAGCAGGTTCTGCTTGCGCAGGTGATCCGCGCACAGGTAGACGATCTTCTGCGGCGCGCCGGGGCACTTGAATGGCAGCGGCGCCTGGGTGAACACCGCGCGCGCGCCACGACCGAGGCCACGAATGCACTGCCAGGTGTACTCCACGTAATCCGGCGAGTAGTTGCTGCATACACCGTTGGCGCCGAGCGTATCGCGCAGGCCAGCCACGGCATCCCAGTTCAATTCCAGGCCCGGACAGCAGATGAGCCAGTCGTAGGTGATGCGCGAACCGGCGGCGGTGAGCAGCGCGTTGTCCCCGGGTTCGAAGGCGCTGACCGCATCGCGGATCCAGGTGACGCCCTGGGGAATCAGGGTGGCCTCGTCGCGGCAGATATCGGCAAGGCGCGTGACGCCGCCACCGACGAGCGTGAAGGCCGGCTGGTACCAATGCTTCTCGGCGGGCTCGACGATGGCGATATCCAGGCCTGCCGGCCCGTGGCGCCGCAGACTTGCTGCGACGGTGATCCCGGCCGAGCCGCCGCCGACGATGACTATCTGGTGGTGGGTCTGAATTGCCATGCTTCGACCTCCGCTTTGCTTGTCTGCCCGCTGTCGGCGTCATTTTAGAACCGCGCGGGTAATTATGCGCGCGCGCCTTGCGACCGACGCTGGCCAGGCGGGGCGCGAGGGGACTACAGTGACCCAAACCCACCCCGGCAGCCACTCCATGTCCACCATACGCAAACCCGGCAACCTCCTGGTGCTGACCAGCATCGTTCCAACCCTGCTGCTGGGGCTGGCGGCCATCGGCACCCGCACCGGGGTCTGGCATTTCGGCCCGGGCCTGAAGCTGCTGGCGGTGGCTGCCGGCCTTGGCGTCGTGATCGCGCTGGTCGCGGCATGGTTCTGGTGGCGCAGCCGGCGTCTCAGCACCGGGCCGGGCGGGCCGGCCTGCGTGCTGGCACTGCTGCTGGCGCTGGCACCGGCACTGTATGTCGGTCAGCAGATCCTGCTGGCGCGCTCGCTGCCGCTCATCCACGACATCAGCACGGACCTGGACGATCCGCCGGTGTTCCGTTCGCAAGCCATCCTTAACGCCGACCGCGACAACCCGCTCGACTTCGATCCCGAAACCACTGTGCAGGCCCAACGCGCCGCCTACCCCGGGGTCGAGCCGTTGCTGAGCGGGAGGGACTGCGACGCGATGTTCGCCGCCGCCTACAATCTTGCCACCGACCTCGGCTGGGAGATTGCCGAAGCCGACCCCGGTGAAGGCTACATCGAAGCCACTGCCACCACGCGCTGGTTCGGCTTCAAGGATGATGTGCACATTCGCCTGCGTGCCATCGACACCGGCTGCCGCGTGGACGTGCGCTCGATCTCCCGCGTCGGGCTGAGTGATGTCGGCGCCAACGCGGCCCGCATCATCGACTTTCTGCGGCGGTTGGCAGGCAGCAGCATCTGAGCGGCTTGCTGGCTGCGGACAAAAAAAAGCCGGTGCACTGACACCGGCTTTTCGACGTCGAACCGCGTGCCCATCGGACACGCGGCGCGGCGATGATTCAGGCAACCAGGTCTTTCAGAACCTTCAGCGGCGTTGCGCGGATGGCCTTCTTCGCCTTGATCTTGATCATCTCGCCGGTGGCCGGGTTGCGACCCATGCGCGCCTTGCGTTCAACGCGGCGCAGTTTCACCCCCAGGAAGGGCACGGTGAACTCACCCGAACCACGCGCCATCAGGTGCCGATGGGCATGGCTGGTCAGACTCTCGAGCACGGCCTCCACGTCCTTGCGGGTCAGTCCGGTTTCTTCCGTGATGGAACGGATAATCTGCGTCTTGGTTTGCTTATCCGCGATTGCCTTAAGCTTGGTCGTCATTGATTTCCTACTCCTTCCTCGTTGGTTTTAGGCCCCGAAAACGGGGGCTAGAATACCTATTTTGCTGGCCGGATGCAGCAGAAATATCAGGCCCCGGAGGCCTGGGAGAACTGCTGTGTGAGATAGGTCGCAATAGCTTGGGACTCGTACAGCCAGTCGACCTCACCATTGTCGTGTTCGATCCGCAGACAGGGCACTGTCTGGCGACCACCACCGGCGACCAGGTCGGCGTGGTGGCTGCGATCGGTGTGGATATTGCGCAACTCGATATTCACTGCCAGTGACTTGATAACCCGCCGCACATACTGGCAATAAGGGCATGAATCATAGTGATACAACGCCAGGCGTGATGCACGTGCGTCGGCCTCGGCCTGCGCCGACGCATCCCTGACTAGCGGTTCAGATTGCTGGCCAAACAGAAAATCGAACATGGTTTCACCCTGGCGCGAACCGCGCGCATGGTCGCGAAAAAGCTGCGCCCGCGCAATCCCCGGCAGCAGGCCCCGGCCTCTGCTACACTTGCAGGCAAGGGGCAAAACACCCTGTCGGCGCAGGTCGACGAGCCCGACAGCGAGTGCCCCGGACGCTGGCTCGGTTGCTACCCGGGAAACCGGAGCCATGGCAGCGACAGACCAATGGACCTCGTTGAGCGAGGCCTAATCGTCGGCAGGAGCCCCGCCTTAGCGCGGGGTTCTTTTATGCGCCCACACCCTGCATTGCCATGCCCCCGGCAACCGATCATCCACCATCGGCGATGACTGAACAGCGACACCTGCTCGTGGTGCATTACTCGCAGTCCGGCCATACCCGGGCCCTGGTGCAGGCGCTCCTGCGCGGCGCCCGCGATCCGGCCGTGGACGCAGTGCTGGTGCGCGAGCGCGATGCCCTGCAGGCCACCGCGGCCGATGTCCTGTGGTGCGACGCCATTGTCATCGCCGGCCCCGAGAACTTCGGCTATATGAACGGCGCCATCAAGCTGTTCTTCGATCGCATCTACTACGCCTGCCTCGGCCAGACCGACGGCCTGCCCTGGGCACTGCTGGTGCGCGCCGGCAACGACGGCAGCGGCGCCCGTCGTGCCATTGAACGCATCGTCGCCGGGCTGCGCTGGCGCCAGGTGCAGGAGCCGCTGATCGCGGCCGGGGAGTTCCGCGAGCCATGGCTGTCGCAGTGCGAGGAGCTTGGCCTGACACTCGCCGCCGGCCTGGAGGCAGGGCTGTTCTGAGCAGCCCGCGGACAAGCCCGGGCAAGCCTAAAGTCCCCATGCGCGGCGCCGCTACCGGAGGAGTCCACCAGATCGGGCCGCCAGGGCATGAATCACAGAAAGCAGGACCAGTATTTCGTTCCCGCCGCCACCGTGGTGGGCAAACTGCGCGCGGTGCGCAAGACGGCCCGGGAGATTTCCCTCGCCGCCAAGAATGCCAAGGCCATCGCGGCCCGGGCCGGTACCAAGGCCGATGGTTTCAGGCCAATCACCGATTTCATCGATGAGCTCGGCCGGGAAACACGCACCCTCGTGGAATCCATTGAAGTCACCGCGCTGAAGATGTCGCGCGAAGCCGTGCAGACGCATCGCGCCCAGGATGCCTACCGGCGCTTCTGCGCGGCGGCCGCGCTGCTGGATCGCCCCGATCCGGCCATCGACAGGCTCATCGCCCAGTGCGCCGCCACCATGGAAACGCACCGCGCCGCCATGCTGCGAACCACCGAACAGCTGCTGGAACTGCTGGACAGTATCCGTCTGCAGGTGCGCGCCGCACGCGTGATCTCAACCCGCTCTCGGGTCGAGGCCATCCGTGCCGAAGAACACGGCCTCAGCCTCAACGTGGTGTCGGAAACCGTGGAAACCGCGGCCGACCGCATCCGGGATTCCGTCAGCGATTGCGTGTCCTGCCTGCGCGCCGCCTGACATCGCAGACAACCAGGGCCGGAGACAGACATGAAAGACACAAGCATCTACGAGGGCGGTCATGAGTGGATCGCCTTTGGCCGCGACCCGGCCAAGCTCGACTGCATCATCGACACCAACCAGTTCATCGTCCGCGACGGTGATCGCAGCCTGCTGATCGACCCGGGCGGCATCGAGACCTTCGCGGCCATGCTCGCCGCCGTGGTACGCCACGCCGATCTGCCGCAGATCACCGACCTGTTCGCCTCCCACCAGGATCCGGACATCATTTCCTCGCTGGGACTGTGGGACCAGGCGGTGCCGCACGCGCGCCTGCATGCGCCGTGGCTGTGGGAGGGCTTCCTGAAACACTTCGGCTGCAACAACCTCGAGTACGTGGCCATCCCGGACGAGGGCGATACGCTGACGCTGCGCTCGGCGGAACTGCATTTCATCCCGGCGCACTACCTGCACTCCTCCGGCAACTTCCACGTCTACGACCCGGCCGCCCGGATCCTCATGTCCGGCGACGTGGGTGCAGCGCTGGAGCCGCCGGGCGCGCCGATGTTCGTCGAGGACTTCGATGAACACGTGGGCAAGATGAAGCTCTTCCACCAGCGCTGGATGCCCTCCAACAAGGCCAAGAACGACTGGGTTTCGCGGGTTCGCAAACTCGATATCGACATCCTGGCGCCACAGCACGGGCGCCTGTTCCGCGGCGATGACGTGCAGCGCTTCCTCGACTGGTTCGAGGCCCTGGAAGTGGGGGTCGCGCTCAAGGCCGCCTGAACGGGCGCCGGCCAGGGTCGGCGAGCCAGCGCCGGGGCGCGCCCGATCGCAGCGACGACGCGGGCGTTGCCGTGCCGCGCGCGGGTCGCGGAGCATACAAAGCGCGCCGCCGGGGCCGGCACCGTTCGCGGACGCTTCTGCTAGAATCCAACACGTTTGTCGTGGCTGCAGGTACACCTGCGCCACGTCGCCTTGTCGGATCCCCAACCCAGGCCCGGGCCGCCCATGCGTCGAATCCTGATTGCCGGTATTGCGCTCGCCGCAGTCCTCTCCGGCTGTGGCAAACCGCCTGCCCAGACCGGCCCTGTCGGCGAAATGCCGGTGCAGGCCATCATCGGGCTGGCCTCGCAGCAACCGCTGGAGGAGACGATCTTCCTGGTCGGCAACCTGCGCGCCAGGGAACGCATCGATATCCGCAGCGAGATCGATGCCCGCATCTCACGGGTCGGCGCGCATGAAGGCGAGCTGGTGGAAGCCGGCCAGGTGCTGTTCGTACTGGACGACGCCAAGCTGGCCGCGGCGGTGGAAGAGGCACAGGCCCGCTTCGACCTGGCCCGCCAGGATTTCCAGCGCGGCGAGATGCTGCTCGAGCGCAAGACCATTTCCCTGCAGCAGTTCGACCAGTTCCGCACGACGCTGGACGCCACGCGTGCGGCGCTGCGCCTGGCGCGCGAGCAGCGCAACGATGCCACCATCACGGCGCCGTTTCGCGGCACCATCGGCGAACGCCTGGTCAGTCCCGGCCAGTTCGTGGATCGCGGCGAGCTGCTTTCAACGCTCACCCAGACCGACCCGCTGGAAATCGAGTTCAATGTCCCCGAGCGCTACATCGCCCAGATCCGCGAGGGTGAAACGCTGGCGCTGACCACCGCGGCCTGGCCGGACGAGCGCTTCCAGGCGCGCATCTTCTTCACCGCGCCGGCGGTGGACGAGGCCAGCCGGACCGTGCTGGTCAAGGGCCGCATAGACAACGCCGACGGGCGTTTGAAACCGGGCATGTTCGCCAACCTCAACCTCGTGTTCCGGGCCCGTGAGAACGCCATTGTCGTGCCCGAGCAGGCCATCAGCTACCGTGGCAACGATGCCCAGCTCGTGGTCATGAACGTAGACGGGCAAGCGGAGTTCCGCCCCGTGGACGTCGGGCTGCGCCTGGCGGGCAAGGCCGAAATCACCAGTGGCGTCACGGCGGGCGAGCGCGTGGTCATCGAGGGCCATCAGAAAATGGGCCCGGGCGTTCGCATCACGGTGGCACCGGAATCGCGCCAATACGGCGTCGAGCCGGAACTCGCCGACAGCAACGCGCCATGAGTGCCGCCCGCGGCGGCTCGTTCTTCGAGTTGTGCGTGCGCCGGCCCGTGCTCACGAGCATGATGAGCCTGGCCCTGGTGGTGTTCGGGCTGATCGGCCTCGACCGCCTGCCGGTGCGGGAACTGCCCGATATCGACCCGGCCGTGGTCAACGTGCTTACCGTCTATCCCGGAGCCAGTGCGGAGGTGGTCGAGGCAGAGCTCACGGAGCGACTCGAGGAGGCCATCTCCAGTGCCGATGGCATCAAGCTGCTGTCCAGCACCTCGCGCGAACAGGCGTCCAGCATCACGGTGGAGTTCATCCAGGGCAGCGACGTCGACATCGCCGCCCAGGACGTTCGCGACCGGGTGGCGCGTGTGCGCGGGGAGTTGCCGGACGACATCGATGAACCCGTCATCAGCAAGCAGGATGCCAGTGCCTCGCCCATCATCTGGCTGAACCTCACCAGCGATGTCTACTCCACCCGCGAGATCACCGAGATCGCCGACCGGCTGGTCAAGGATCGTCTGCAGACCGTGCCCGGGGTCAGCGGTGTCGTCCTGGCCGGCGAGAAGAAATTCGCCATCCGTTTGCGGCTGAACCCCGAGCTGATGGCCGCCCACGGCGTGACGGTCGGCGATGTGGAGTCCGCCCTGCGCGAGCAGAACGTGGAGCTGCCGAGCGGACGCATCGAGAACCTGCAGCGGGAACTGAGCATCAAGATGCAGGGCCAGTTCGACACGGCCGCACAGTTCCAGCGCATGATCATCCGCCAGGACGGCGGGCGCATCGTGCGCCTGGAAGATGTCGGCGTCGCCGAGGAAGGCGTGGAGGATGAGCGCTCCCTCAGCCGCTTCAATGGCAAGGCCTCGCTCGGCCTTGGCATCGTGCGCCAGTCCCGGGCCAACACCGTGGCGGTCGCCCAGGGCGTGCACGCGGTCATGGAAAAGGTGCGCGAGCAGATCCCCGAGGGCATCGATGTCGGCGTTGCCTACGACACCTCGGTGTTCGTGGAGCAGGCCGTGCGCGAGGTGTTCGAAACCCTGGGGATCGCCTTCGCCCTGGTGGTGCTGACCATCTTCGTGTTCCTGCGCAACATCCGCGCAACGCTGTTGCCGGCGCTGTCCATCCCGGTGTCGATCATCGCCACCTTCGGCATGCTCTACCTGCTGGGCTACTCCATCAACATCTTCACGCTGCTGGCCATGGTCCTTGCCATCGGCCTGGTGGTCGACGATGCCATCGTGGTGCTGGAGAACATCCACCGGCACATCGAGGAAGGCATGGCGCCATTGCAGGCGGCCCTCACGACGATGAACGAGATCGCCTTCGCCATCATCACCATCACGCTGTCGCTGGTGGCCGTGTTCCTGCCGCTCGCCTTTCTCACCGGCATCACCGGCCGGCTGCTGCTGGAGTTCGCGATGGCGCTGGTCTCGGCGGTGGTGGTCTCGGCCTTCGTGGCCCTGACGCTCTCGCCCATGGCCGGCGCCCGGGTGCTGCGGGCGCATTCCGATGACCACGGCGCGGTGTACCGTTTCCTGGAACGGCGCTTCGAGTCGATGAACCGCAACTACGCGCGGACCCTGGATTTCGCGCTGCGCCAGCGCTGGCTGGTGATGGTGCTGGTGGCCGGCTGCCTCGGCCTGACCTGGTATTTCTACCAGCAGCTCGACAAGGAGTTCCTGCCCGAGGAGGACAAGGGCTGGATCCTCACCATCGCCGTGGCGCCGCAGGGCGCCACCCCCGAATACACCGATCGCATGGTCCGGCAGATGGAGGCCATCGCCGTGGAAGTCCCGGAGATGCGCGGCTACTTCTCCGGCGTCGCTTTCCCCTTCGACGGCCCCGGGGATCCCACCTCCGGGCTCATGTGGATGGATCTGCATGGCGGCGAGCGCCGCAGCGCCCGCGACATCGTCGACGGCCCCAACGGGCTGGCTGCCCGCCTGTACACCGAGGTGGAGGGGGCCCTGGCGTTCGCCATCCTGCCCAAGGCGGTGGAGGTGGGTTTCTCACAGCCCTACCAGCTGGTCATCAACAACCCCGACCTGCGGGCGCTCAATGGCTACGTGGAGCAACTGCTCAACCGACTGCGCGAGGAAGGCTGGCTGGCCAATGCGCGTTCCACCGTGGAGCTGACCAAGCCGGAGCTGCGCGTGCGCATCGACCGGGATCGCGCCGGCACACTGGGCGTGTCGATCCGCGACATCTCCCGCACTCTGCAAATCCTGTTCGGTGGCGAGGACCTGTCCGAGATCAAGCTCGACGGCGAGCAATACGAGGTCATGGTGCAGATGGAACGCAGCGAACGCCTCACCCCGGCCAGCCTGGAACGGCTGTTCGTGCGCAACAACAACGGCGAGCTGGTGCAATTGTCGAACGTGGTGAGCACCGAGACCGGCGCCGGGCCCAACCAGATCGAACGTTTCCAGCGTCTGCGCTCGGCCACCATCGAGGGAACGCCCGTCGGCATTTCGCTGGGCACGGCGGTGGAACGCACCGAGGCGCTGCTGGCCGAGACACTGCCCGGGGGCTTCAGCTACGACTGGAAGGGCGAGGCCCGGGACCTGCGTGAATCCAGCGCCGACATCTACTTCTTCGGCGTGCTTGCCATCATCGTGGTGTACATGGTGCTGGCGGCGCAGTTCGAAAGCATTGTGCATCCGTTCACCGTGATGCTGGCGCTGCCGCTCGCCTTCGTTGGCGCTTTCGGCGCGCTGTACGGCCTGGACTGGGTGGACCACTACGGCACCATGCTTCACCAGTGGGTCAATTACGCGCCCGAGCATCCGCCCATCGCCGAGACGCTGGCGCAGTGGATCCCCCGCATCCCGGCCATGAACCTGAACGTGTTCAGCGAGGTGGGGCTGGTCATCCTCATCGGGCTGGTGACCAAGAACTCCATCCTGCTGGTGGAGTTCGCCAACCAGCGCATGGCCGAGGGCCTGGACGCGCGCGAAGCCATGCGCCGTGCCGGCGCGGTCCGTCTGCGCCCCATCCTCATGACCAGCCTGGCGACCATCGCCGGTATCGCCCCGATTGCCATCGGCTTCGGCGAGGCGGCAGAGAGTCGAAGGCCACTGGGTGTTGTCGCCGTTGGCGGCATGGTCACCAGCACCCTGCTGACGCTGTTCGTCATCCCCGTGTTCTACACCCTGGTGGATGATCTCAGGGCCAGGCTCGGCGGGCGCCGGCGGGCCGCTGCTGCGGCCCCTGCCACGAGCCCGGCGACGGGCACGGCAGGCCCCGGCGCCTGACACGGTAGCCACCGGGGCGCGTGGTATATTCCCGCTGTCGTGTCCGTCAAACCAGGCAAAACCAAGCCCCCGTCGCCCGGCGTGGCGGCCAGGCACAGCGTCCTCGTCGTCGACGTGGTCGGCAGCACTCGCCTGTACGATGACCTCGGCGACGCCACGGCCAAGGCCATCATCACCGACTGCCTCGATGTCCTGGCGGCCATTGTCGCCGAGCACGACGGCCGGGTGGTCGCCAGCATCGGTGACGAACTGGTGTGCGTGTTCCCCGATGCGGTCAAGGCCAGCGTCTCGGCCAGCGAGATGCACGGCTGCGTCGAGAAGCGCTCGCTGCAGGCCGGCGCCAGGCACCCGGCCCTGCAATTGCGCATCGGCATCCACAGCGGCGACATCATTGCCGAGCCCTTCGACGCCGTCAGCGAGGTGGCGGCCATCACCCGGCGCACCGCCGGGCTCGCCAAGGCCGAGCAGACACTGATTACCGGTACCGTGCTGGCGGAGCTGCCGGGCATCTACCGCGCCATGACCCGTTTCGTGGATCGCGAAGCCTGGCGCGGCGCCGAAACCACGTGGCTGGAACTGCACGAACTCATCTGGGCCGTGGAGGGGCTGACGGTCTCCGAGCCCGGCGCCCAGATCCCGGTCAGCACCACCCTGCGTGTGCGCCTGCGTCTTGGTGAGCGGGAGTGGATCTGCGATGAGCGCCGGCCCTTCATCGCCGCCGGGCGCGTGGACAACAACGACATCATCGTCGATTCCGACCTCGCCTCGCGCCAGCACTTCACGCTGAAATTCCGCGATGGCAGGTGCACGCTCACCGACATGAGCACCAATGCCACCTGGGTGGTGGACAGCGACGGCAACCGGGAGCAGGTCTGGAAAGCGCCCTTCGTGTTGCGCGGCGAGGGGACCATCCATTGCGGTGAACCCGGCGAGGGAAACCAGGATTTCGCGATCCTGTACCGCTGCGAGTGAGCGCCCTGCCCGCGTGCGGCGCCGGCCGCCGGTGCCTGCGCACCGCCCAGCCCATGCCCGGCGTTGATGGCCGCCGTGCCGCCGGGGTGCGCGCCCTGACAAGGCCATGATGCCCCTGGAAGCAGGCGAGGCCGCCGGCAACGGCAGCATGCTCGGCGTGCTCGCCTACACGCGTCGCGCCGTCGCCCTGGTGTGGTCCACCAGCCGCGGGCTCACCATCGCGCTGGCCCTGCTCACCCTGGTCGCCGGGCTGCTGCCGGCGCTCATGGCCTGGATCGGCCAGCTCATCGTCGACTCGGTGGTGGCGGCCATGCAGGCCGCGCCCGAGCAGCGCGACTATCGCACCGCCCTGCTCTGGGTTGCCGCCGAGGCCGGCGTGGTCGCCGCCCTGGCCGCCACGCAACGCGGGCTGTCGGTGTGCCAGTCGTTGCTGCGCGTGCTGCTCGGCCACGATGTCAACGTCATGATCCTGGAGAAGGCGCTGACGCTGAACCTGGCGCAATTCGAGGATTCGGAATTCTACGACCGGCTCACGCGGGCCCGGCGTGAAGCCTCCACGCGACCGCTGAGCCTGGTGAACCGCGCCTTCCGGCTCATCCAGAACCTGGTGTCGCTGGCCAGTTACGCCGTCCTGCTGTTCGCCTTCTCGCCGCTGGCGCTGCTGGTGCTGGTCGTGGCCGGCCTGCCGGCATTCTTCGCCGAGGCGAAGTTCTCCGGCGACGCCTTCCGGCTGTTCCGCTGGCGCGCCCCGGAGACGCGCATGCAGATGTACCTTGAGACCGTGCTCGCGCGCGAGGACTCGGCCAAGGAAGTGAAGCTGTTCGGCCTGGGGCCGCTGCTGCTGGGGCGCTACCGGGGCATCTTCGAGCGCCTGTATGCCGAGGACAGGCGCCTGACCATCCGCCGCGACTTCTGGGGCTTCTGGCTGGGCCTGCTCGGCACCGCCGCCTTCTACGGCGCCTATGCCTGGGTAGTGATGACCACCATCGCCGGGCGCATCACCCTCGGGCAGATGACCATGTACCTGATGCTGTTCCGCCAGGGCCAGACCGCGGTGACGGCCATCCTCAACGCCACCAGCGGCATGTACGAGGACAACCTGTACCTGTCGAACCTGTATGAATACCTGGAGCACCCGGTACCGGCGGCATCGGGCAGCGCGACGGCCGGGCCCACCCCGGGCGACGGGATCCGCTTCGAGGACGTCAGCTTCAGCTACCCGGGCGCCGAAGCCCCGGCGCTCAGCAACATCAACCTGCACCTGCCGCCCGGGCGCTCGCTGGCGCTGGTGGGTGAGAACGGTTCGGGCAAGACCACGCTCATCAAGCTGCTGGCGCGCCTGTACACGCCCGACAGCGGCCGCGTGCTGCTGGACGGGCTGGATCTCGCCGAGTGGAGCGAGGCGGCACTGCACCAGCGCATCGGCGTCATCTTCCAGGACTTCAACCGCTACCAGCTGCTCGTGGGCGAGAACATCGGCGCCGGCGATCTCCCCCGCTTCGACGACGAGGCCGGCTGGCGCGAGGCCGCCCGCATGGGCATGGCCGACAGCTTCATCGACCCGCTGCCGGCCGGCTACCACACCCAGCTCGGGCGCTGGTTCAAGGACGGCCGGGAACTGTCCGGCGGGCAGTGGCAGAAGATCGCGCTGGCCCGGGCGTTCATGCGCCGCGGGGCCGACATCCTGGTGCTGGACGAGCCCACCGCGGCCATGGATGCGCGTGCGGAGGCGCAGATTTTCGAGCATTTCCGCCAGCTCGCCAGCGAGCGCATGGTGATCCTCATTTCGCATCGCTTCTCGACGGTGCGCATGGCCGGGCACATCATCGTGCTGCAACAGGGCCGCATCACCGAACGCGGCAGCCACGAAGAGCTGATCGCGGCCAACGGCCAGTACGCGCATCTGTTCGCGCTGCAGGCCGCCGGCTACCAGTAGCCGCAAAGCCCGCCGCTGCCATAGGCCGGGGCCCGTGATCGGCGTTACACTGGGCGGGCGCAGGGACAGCGCCCGGGCGCAGCCGGGCTCATCGCACACCGCAGGCCTATGAACCGTTCCTCCAGATTGCATCGCTTCCTGCTGCTGCCGGTACTGGTGCTGGCGGCGGGTGCAGCGCTGTTCGGTTACCTGCTGGCCACCCGCATCCAGGCCCACCCGGAACCGGCACGCGAGCGTGTCTGGCCGGTCACGGTGGTCGCGGTGGCCCTGTCGGATGTGCAGCCCTCGCTCTCGGCTTTCGGCGCAATCGTCGCCAGCCGCAGTATCGATCTCAAACCGCAGGTCCCGGGCCGGCTGGTGTTCGTGGCAGAGGCCCTGGTGGACGGCGCCACCGTGGCCGCCGGCGAGCTGCTCGCCCAGGTTGACCCTTTCGACTACGAGCGCGCCCTGGCCGAGGCCCGGGCACGGCTGGCCGAGGCGCGGGCACGACTGCAGGAGCTGGAGGCGGAGCTGACCGCCGCCCGCACCATGCTCGGCCAGTCCAGCGAGCAGCTGGCGCTGCGCGAACGCGATCTCGAGCGGGCCCGCAGCCTCAAGGACCGCGGCAGCATGAGCGCCAAGGCCCGCGACGATGCCGAACTCGCGGTGCTGGCCGCCAGGGAACAGCAGACCCGCCGCCGGCAGGACATCAACGCCCTCACCGCCCGCATCGCCCAGCAGCAGGCCGGCGTCGACCGCCTGGCATCGGAACTGCAACGGGCCGAGCGCAACCTGCAGGACACCCGCGTCATCGCCCCCTTCGATGGTCATCTCAGCGAGGTCGATGCCGCCCTCGGCAAGCGCGTGCGCGACGGGGATCGCCTCGCCCGCCTGGTTGCCGCCGATGCCCTGGAAGCGAGTTTCGAACTCAGTGCCCGCCAGGTCGCCGGGCTGCTGGCCGAAGGCCCGGATTCACTCATCGGCCGGCCGGTGATCGTTCGCTGGCAGCTGGGCGCGCAGCGTTTCGACTACAGCGGGCGGCTCGCCCGTACCGGTGCCGAGATCGACCCCACCAGCGGCGGCATCCGGGTGCACGCGACGCTGGACCCCCGCCCGCCGGGCGACCCGCTGCGCCCGGGCGCCTTCGTCAGCGTCAGCCTGCCCGACCGCATCTACCGCGGCGTTGCCCGCGTCCCGGCCGAGGCGGTCACCGATGATCGCGTGTTCGTCGTCGAGGATGAACGCCTGGCGCTGCGGCAGGTACAGGTGCTGCGCCGTGTCGGCGACGACCTGCTGGTACGCGGCGACCTCGTCGAGGGGGATCGCCTCGTCACCACCCGCTTTCCCGAGGCCGGGCCGGGCGCACGCGTGCGCAGCACCCCATGAGCGGCAACGCCAGGGGCGGCCTGATCGGCCTGTTCGCCCGTCATCGCACCGCGGCGAACCTGCTCATGACGATCATGCTGCTGTCTGGCCTGGTTTCCACCTTCATCATCAACAAGCAGTTCTTTCCCGATTTCGGCATCGACATCGTGGTCATCACGGTGGAGTGGCCGGGCGCCACCGCCGAGGACGTGGACAACAACATCGTTGCGGCCATCGAGCCGGAAGTGCGTTTCCTCGACGGCGTGAAAAGCGTCACCGCCAATGCCTACGAAGGCCTGGCCAGCATCAATGTCGAGTTCCATCCCGGCCACGACATGCAGCAGGGTCATGCCGACGTCGAGCAGGCTGTCAGCCAGGTGATGACGCTGCCGGAGGAGTCCGAGCGCCCGAAGGTGCGCCGTGCCATCCGCTACGACACGGTCATGCGCCTGGTGCTGTCGGGGCCCTACCCGGAGGCCGCGCTCAAGGTGGTGGCCAAGCGCATTCGCGACGAACTGCTGGAGCTGGGCATCGACCAGGTCGACCTGTTCGGCGTGCGGGACGAGGAAATCTGGGTGGAGGTGGACGAGGCGACGCTCCGCCGGATCGATCTGGACCTCGGTGACATCGCCGATCGGATTGCCGCCACCTCGCAGGACCTGCCCTCCGGGGAACTGGCCGGCGGTGAGCGCCAGATCCGCAGCCTGGGGCTGCTGCGCAGCGCCGAGGCCATGCAGGCCATCGAGGTGCGCGCGCTGCCGGACGGGCGCAAGCTGCTGCTGGGCCAGATCGCGCGGGTCAGCGAAGCCTTCGAAACCGGCACCACCACGGCCCGGCGCAATGGCAACCCGGCGGTGGAGATCCACGTCCAGCGCGCCGTCAATGCCGATTCGCTGGAAATCGCGGCGCGGGTGCGCGAGTACCTCACCGGTGTACGTGAAACCCTGCCCGGCAACCTGGTGCTGGAAACCTACGACCGCGAGGCCGATTACATCCGCCAGCGAATCGATGTGCTGGTGTACAACGGCGCCGGAGGCCTGGCGCTGGTGCTGATCCTGCTGTTCGTGGTGCTCAACGGCCGCGTGGCGCTGTGGGTGGCCGCCGGCATCCCCACCGCCCTGTTCGCGACCATCGCCGTAATGCTGCTGTCCGGCCAGACCATCAACATCATCAGCCTGTTCGGCCTGATCATGGCCATCGGCATCGTCGTGGACGATGCCATCGTGGTCGGCGAGCACGCCGAAACCCTGCACGCGCGCGGCGGCATGGACAGCCTGGAAGCCGCCATCGCCGGCGCCACCCATATGGCGGCGCCGGTATTCAGCTCCACACTCACCACCATTGCCGCCTTCATGCCCCTGTTCGTCATCGGCGGCATCATGGGGCAGATCATGTCGGCACTGCCCTTCGTGGTGGTGGCGGTGCTCATCGCCAGCCTGGTGGAGTGTTTCCTGGTGCTGCCCGGGCACATGCGTCATTCCCTGGACCCGCGGGCCGACAGCCGCGTGTTGCGGATGCTGGACGCGGTGGCGCCCGGCCCGGTGCGCCTGCTGCGCACCACGGGTGAGCGCTTTACGGGCTTTCGCAGGGCCTTCGACACTGGTTTCGCGCACCTGCGCCATCACCACTTCCGCCGTGTCGTCGGCCACTGCATCCACTGGCGCTACGTGACGGTGGCCTGTTCACTGGCGGCCATGCTCTGGGCCGCCGGCATGGTCGGCAGCGGCAGGCTGGCCTTCGACTTCTTCCCGGTACCCGAGGCGGATCGCATCTACGCCAACGTGGAGATGGTGGCAGGCACCGACCGGGCGAGTACCGAGGCCATGATCGATGAGCTGGAACGGGCGGACCTGCTCCCGCCAGGCATTGATGAATTCGCTGGTGCGCAC
>CAYGQN010000049.1:0-16413 GCA_964351795.1 uncultured Gammaproteobacteria bacterium | reverse complement strand
GGGCCAGATCGACACCTGCCCGGCAAGGCCTACCCGGCCGATGACCACGGCCTCCGGTGCCACCCAGGCGCTGGGGTCGATGTCCGGCACGATGGTCTCGTAACTACGCACGCTCATGCGGGATCTCCGGGGAGTAAGCGGGATGAGTGGATGGCGCCCGGGGCAGCGCCCGATTGCCAGCGGATTATACCTGCGCAGGCCCCGGCCTGCTCAGCCGGGCGTTACCACAAGCTGCGCCAGGAAGGTTTCCGTGCAGCGGCGCCAGGAATGTTCGGCCGCCTGCGCGACACAGGCCGCCGGGTCCAGCGTCAGCGCCCGGGCCACGGCCGCCGCAAGATCCTCGTCCAGCGCGCCGGTGACCCCGTCCGCCACCACGTCGACCGGCCCCGTGACCGGGTAGGCCGCCACCGGCAGGCCACAGGCCATGGCCTCCAGCATGACGATCCCGAAGGTGTCGGTGCGGCTCGGGAACACCATGACATCACCGCCGGCAAGCAGCGCGGCCAGTTCGGCACCGAGTTTCTGGCCCGCGAACACCGCCTTCGGGTAGCGCACCTGCAGGGCCGGCCGGTCCGGGCCATCGCCGATGACCAGCTTCGTTCCCGGCGTCTGCAGCTCCAGGAAGGCGGCGATGTTCTTCTCCACCGCGACCCGGCCGAGGTACACCAGGATCGGCCGTTCCATCCCGCCATGGGGTGCTGTGGCGGGCCGGAACAAGGTCGTGTCCACGCCGCGCGGCCACAGCACAAGGTGCTCGAAGCCGCGTGCCCGCAGGCGCTCCCGCTGGTCCTGCGTGGGTACCAGCGTGCGCACGGCCGCGGCATGGAACCGCCGGATCCAGGCGTAGCTCCAGGCCAGCGGCACCGGCGCACGCAGGCGCAGGTACTCCGGGAATTGCGTGTGGAAGGCGGTCGTGAACGGCCGGCCCTGCTGCCGGCACCAACGATGGGCCGCCAGGCCGAGCGGCCCCTCGGTGGCCACGTGGATGGCATCGGCGGCGCAGCCTTCCAGCGCCCGGGCAACGCCCCGGCCCGGCAGCACCGCCAGGCGGATGGACGGATAGGTCGGGCAGGGCACCGTGCGGAAGGCCTCGGGCGTGATCAGCAGCACGCGGTGGCCCATGGCCTCCAGCTCAGCCCGCGTGGCCTCGTAGGTGGTGACGACGCCGTTGACCTGCGGTCGCCAGGCGTCCGTCACGATGGCGATGCGCATCGCCGGCCTCAGGCCGCCTCGCGCAGCCGCGTGGCCAGCAGCTGGTCCGGGGCCAGCTCGCTGAACTCCAGTATCTCGAGGCGGCCATCGGCATGCTCGACCAGCGCCGTGCAGCTCTCGACCCAGTCACCGCAGTTGCAGTACATCACGCCGTCGATCATCTCGATCCCGGCCCGGTGGATATGACCGCAGATGACGCCGTCGACATTGTGCTTGCGCGCCTCCCAGGCAACGGCATGCTCGAAGTTGCTGATGTACTTCACGGCGTTCTTGACCTTGTGCTTGAGAAACGCCGCGAGCGACCACGATGGAAAGCCCAGCTGGCGACGCACGCCGTTGACCAGCACGTTCAGTGCCAGCAGGTACTCGTAGAGCTTGCTGCCGATCATGGCCGCGAGCGGCGAGCACTTCACCACGCTGTCGAACTGGTCGCCGTGCAGCACCAGCAGCCGCCGGCCATCCGGGCCGGTGTGCACGACCTCGTCGCAGATGCGCACGTTGCCGAACTGCATGCCGGCGTAATCGCGCAGCAGCTCGTCGTGGTTGCCGGTGACGTAGATGACCTCGGTGTCGTGCTTGGCCTTGCCGAGGATGGTGCGGATGACGTCGTTATGGGCCTGCGGCCAGTAGGGTCGCTTGCGCATGCTCCAGATATCGATGATGTCACCGACCAGGTACAGCTGTTCGCAGGTCGATGTGCGCAGGAACTGCAGCAGCAGGGAGGCGCTGCAGCCCCGAAAGCCCAGGTGCACGTCGGAAATCCAGATGCTGCGATAGTGATGGGGCGCCGGTCGCGTGCTGTCGGCCACGGGGTGACCCTCGTGTTTTTCGCAGAGTCAGGAGCTTGCGGGTGGTTTATGACGTGTTCATTAGCAATTGGTGACAAACCTGTGACCCAGGGCCCGGCGATCCTGCATGCCGGGCCACCCGGCAGTGAACCCCGTACGGCCGGCTTGCAGGTCCGGTCCGGGCGCGGGTACTGTCAGGGCGACAGGCAGCAGGCCCTGCCCCCTGCCGGAACCACGAAGCCTTCACCCACGGGATGACCCTCACCATGGACGCAGCACGCGCACGCGACGAGATCGAACAACTGTGGGACGCCAGCATCACCGGCGAACTGGAGCGCTACATCCGCATTCCCTGCAAGTCCCCGCATTTCGATGCCGACTGGGCGAGTGCGGGTCACCTGGATACGGCGGTCGCGCAGTTCGAGGCCTGGGCGCGCGGCATCGGCATCCCCGGCCTGGACATCGACGTGGTGCGCCTGGAAGGCCGCACGCCCCTGCTGTTCATGGAAGCCCCGGGGGATGCGGCCCACACGGTGCTGCTCTACGGCCACCTGGACAAGCAGCCGGAGATGAGCGGCTGGCGCGAGGATCTCGGCCCCTGGAAGCCGGTCATAGAGGACGGCCGCCTGTACGGCCGCGGCGGTGCCGATGACGGTTACGCCATGTTCGCCTCGCTGGCGGCCCTGAAGGCGCTGGCCGACCAGGGCGTGCCGCATGCGCGCTGCGTCATCATCATCGAGGCCTGCGAGGAGAGCGGCAGCTTCGACCTGCCCCACTACATCGAGGCCCTGCGCCCGCGCATCGGTGCGCCGGACCTGGTGGTGTGCCTGGACTCGGGCTGCGGCGATTACGAGCGCCTGTGGTCCACCACCTCCCTGCGTGGCATGGTCAGCGGCACCCTGCGGGTGGACATCCTCACCGAGGGCGTGCACTCGGGCGATGCCAGCGGCGTGGTGCCATCGAGCTTCCGCATCATCCGCCAGCTGCTGGATCGCGTCGAGGACCCGGCCACCGGCCGCGTGCTGCTGGATGACTGCCACGTCGATATCCCGGCCGCCCGCGTCGCGCAGGCAAGCACGGCCGCCCGACTGCTCGGCGAGGCCGCCTGGCGGCGCTTCCCCTTCGTCGACGGTGCCGGCCCCGCTTCCACCGACGTGGCCGAGCTCATCCTGAACCGCACCTGGCGCCCGGCGCTGTCGGTGACCGGGGCTGCAGGCCTGCCCGCGCTGGCAGACGCCGGCAACGTGCTGCGCCCGACCACCTCGCTGCAACTGTCGCTGCGCCTGCCGCCCACGGCCGACGCGGCGCGCGCGGCGGCGGCCCTGCAGACCACCCTGGAGCGGGACCCGCCCTGCGGCGCCCGGGTGCGTTTCGAGCCGGGCTGGCAGACCGCCGGCTGGGAGGCCCCACCGGTGGCGCCGTGGCTGGAACAGGCCCTGACCCGGGCTTCGCAAACCTTCTTCAGCAATCCGCCGGCCTGGATGGGTGAAGGCGGCACCATCCCGTTCATGGCCATGCTGGGCGAGGCCTTCCCTGATGCCCAGTTCGTCATCACAGGAGTGCTCGGCCCGCATTCCAACGCCCACGGGCCGAACGAGTTCCTGCACCTGCCCTGCGCGCGCGCGCTCACCGGGTGCGTTGCAACAATCCTGCACGAGCACCAGCAACGCAGGAGCTGAGCGCCGCAGGCCGAACGCGGCATAAGTTGACGTCGCACCCCGACTGTGCAAAATGACCGCCCTCTGCCGCGCGGGGCCGGCAGACGGAGCGGTTTCCGTCCCATCATCTGCCTGTCCAGGCACTGCCCGCCGCGCTCGCAACACGGATACGATGCAGCCGATGCAACGCCTCATCGAAGTAACAGACCTGCACAAGCGCTTCGGCGCCCTGCATGCCGTGCGCGGCGTATCGCTGCACGTGGACCGGGGCGACGTGCTCGGCTTTCTCGGCCCAAACGGCGCCGGCAAGTCCACCACCATGAAGATGATCACCGGCTTCCTGGAACCGAGCGCCGGGCAGATCAACGTCTGCGGCATCGACGTGCTGGCCGATCCGCTCGCCACCAAGGCCCGCGTCGGTTACCTGCCCGAGGGGGCGCCGCTGTACGGCGAGATGACCACCTGGGGCTTCCTCGACTTCATCGCCGATGTGCGCGGCCTGCGCGGCGCCGCCCGCCGCAGTCGCATCGACGACGTCGTGGCGAGGATCAGCCTGGAGCGGGTCATGGACCAGCGCGTGGAGACCCTGTCCAAGGGCTTCAAGCGCCGGGTCGGCCTGGCGCAGGCCATCCTGCATGATCCGGAGGTCCTGGTGCTGGACGAACCCACCGACGGCCTGGACCCGAACCAGAAGCACGAGGTGCGCCAGCTCATTGCCGAGATGGCCGCCGAGAAGGCCATCATCATCTCCACGCATATTCTCGAGGAGGTGGACGCCGTGTGCAGCCGCGCCATCATCATCGCCAGCGGCACGGTGGTGTTCAGCGGCACACCCGCGGAACTGGAAGCCCGCGCGCACCGGCACAATGCCGTGCGTCTGACGGTGCGCAGCGATGCCGCCGCCCTGGCGCAGCGACTGGCCGCCACGGCCGGCGTTGCCGCGGTGGAGGACGTGACCGCCGACGGCGACATGGCGAGCGCCTGGGTCATCCCCGAGGCCGGTCGCAGCATCGCCGCGGCGGTCAGTGCCACCGTACGCGAGGCAGGCTGGGACCTTGGCGAGATGCGCGTGGAAAGCGGCCGCCTGGACGAGGTGTTCCGCACGGTCACCCGCGGCCCCGCCGACGAGCAGGTGCGCGCATGAACGGCATGGGCGCCATCTTCCGCCGCGAACTGAAAGCCTATTTCGCCACGCCGGTGGCGTACGTATTCATTGTCATTTTCCTGTTCCTGACCGGCATCTTCACCTTCTACATGGGCGGCTTCTACGAGCGCAACCAGGCCGACCTGGAACCGTTCTTCCGCTTCCACCCGTGGTTGTACCTGCTGCTGATCCCGGCCATATCCATGCGCCTGTGGTCGGAGGAGCGGCGCAGCGGCACGCTGGAGCTGCTGATGACGCTGCCGATCTCGCCCGCCGGCGCGGTGGTCGGCAAGTTCCTGGCCGCCTGGTGTTTCACGGCCATCGCGCTGGCGCTGACCTTCCCGATGTGGCTCACGGTCAACTACCTCGGGGAACCGGACAACGCGGTCATCCTCGCCGGCTATGTCGGCAGCCTGGTCATGGCCGGCGGCTTCCTGGCCATCGGCGCCTGCATCTCGGCCCTGACCCGCAACCAGGTCATCGCCTTCGTCCTCAGCGTGGTGGTGTGCTTCTGCTTCGTGATGAGCGGCTTCAGCCTGGTGATCGACTTCTTTCGCGGCTGGGCGCCGCAGGCCCTGGTGGAAGCCGTGGCCTCGTTCAGCTTCCTGACCCATTTCGATTCGATCATGAAGGGTGTCATCGACGTGCGTGACGTCATCTACTTCGGCACGCTCATCGCCTTCTGGCTGTACGCCAACGTGGTGATCATCACCACCCGCAAGGCCGCGTGATGGCCGGGCACTCCAGCAACAGGTTGCTGTCAGGCACCGGCCTGCTGACCGCCGCGGTGCTGTTCGTGGCGCTCAACATCCTCGTCAACACGACCCTGACCTCCTGGCGACTGGACCTGACCGACGATCGGCTCTACACGCTCTCGGAAGGCAGCCTCAACATCCTCGATGGTCTGCGCGAGCCGGTCACGCTGCGCTTCTACTTCTCCGCCCGCGGCTTCAGCGGCATTCCCCAGCTGCAGAACTACGGCCAGCGCGTGCGCGAGATACTGCAGGAATACGAGGCCCATGCCGGGGGCATGATCGACCTGCGCATCATCGACCCGGAGCCGTTCTCCGAGGCCGAGGACCAGGCGGTGGCCTTCGGCATCCGGCAGGTGCCCATTTCCGCCGCCGGCGACATGGGTTATCTCGGCCTGGCCGGTACCAACACCACCGACGACGAAATGGTGATCCCCTTCTTCCAGCCCGGCCAGGAAGCCGCGCTGGAGTACGAACTCACCAAGCTCATCTACAACCTGGACAACCCGAGCAAACGCGTCGTGGGAATCATCGGCTTCCTGAACGCCTTCGGCGGGCCGGGCAACCCGCTGGCCGGCCAGCGCCCGAGCGATCCCTGGACCATGGTGGACATGCTCCGGGAGATCTACGACGTGCGCGACCTCGGCCGCAACGTCACGGCGATAGACGACGACATCGACACCCTCATCGTCCTGCATCCGAAATGGTTCGACGAGTCCTCGCGCTACGCCATCGACCAGTTCGTGCTGCGCGGGGGCAAGGCGCTGGTGTTCGTGGACCCATGGTCGGAGGAAGATATGACCATGCCCGATGCGGAAACACCCATGTTGCTGCCGGACCGCAAGTCCGGGCTGCCGGAGCTGTTCGCCGCCTGGGGCATTCGCATGGAGGAAGGCCGGGTGGTCGGCGACATCGATGCGGCCCTGCGGGTGAGCACCCGCGGCCTGCGCGGCCCGCAGGAAGTGGAATACCTGCCCTGGCTGAAGCTGCAGCCCAGGCACTTCAACCAGGACGACTTCATCACCCGCGGCCTGCGCGAGATCAACCTCGGCACCGCCGGGCACCTGGAACCACTGGAGGGAGCAACAACCGAGTTCACCCCGCTGTTGTTCACCAGCGAGAACTCGCAGCTGCTCGACAGCGAGGGGATACAGTTCGTGCAGAACCCGGCCGGCCTGCTCGAGAACTTCGAGCCGAGCGGCCGGCGCTACGTCATCGCCGCGCGCCTGCGGGGCAGCGTGGACACCGCGTTCCCGAACGGGCGCCCCGTGCCAGAGGATGCCAAGCGGGCCCCGCCCGACCCGGATTTCATCACCAGCTCCGAGGGGCCGATCAACGTGGTGGTGGTGGCCGACAGCGATATCTTCGCCGACCGTTTCTGGGTGCAGGTCAGGGATTTCGTGGGAATCCGCGTGCCCTCGCCAATTGCCGACAACGCCGACTTCGTCACCAACACCCTGGACAACCTCGGCGGCAACGATGATCTCATCAGCCTGCGCAGCCGCGGCGAGTCGATCCGACCCTTCGACGTGGTCACCGAGCTGCAACGCGAAGCCGAAGCGGCTTTTCGCGAGCGCGAACGCGAGCTGCAGGCGAAGCTGGAGGAAACCGAAGGGCGCATCGCGCAACTGCAGAGCGAGGCCGGCGGCGGCGAAGCCGGTGCGCTGCTGCTCACCGACGAGCAACGTCGCACCATCGACAACTTCCGCGTCGACCAGTTGCGGATCCGCCGCCAGCTCCGGGACGTGCAACATGAGCTGCGCAGCAGCATCGAGGAGCTGGGAGCAAGGCTGAAATTCATCAACATCGCCCTGGTCCCGCTGCTTATCGGGATCGCCGCGGCCCTGTTTACACTGGTCGGTGGCTGGCGCAGCCGGCGCACAGGGTGAACCGGATGCAGACCGCGCGCTTCATCAGCCTGCTCTTCGTCACGGCCGTGGTGCTGGCCGGCGCCTGGATCGTCAGCGTCCGCAACGCGCCGCAGACCGACATCGAGCAACCCCCGCTGTTTCCCTCGCTCATGGATAACGCGAACGAGGTCGCGGCCATCACGATCCGCAGCAGTGATCAGCGCACCGAACTGGCGCTGCGCGACGGCCGCTGGGTAGTGGCCAACCGCGGCAGCTACCCGGCCCTGGTGGACAATGTCCGCCGCCTGGTCGTGAACACGGCCGGCCTGCGCATCATCGAGGCCAAGACGCGGCTGCCAGAGCGCTATCATCGCCTGGCGGTCGAGGATGTGGACAGCGACGGCGCTCGCTCGACCGAGCTGCTCATGCGCAACGGCGAGGGTGAGGTGCTGGTCAATCTCATCGTCGGCAAGGAGCGCAGCAGCGCCATCGCCGGCGACAACGATGCCCTGTACGTGCGCCCGGTCGACAGCGAGCAGGCTTTGCTGGTCGCCGGCAGCCCCGGCGTCACGGCGCGTCCATCGGACTGGATGAATGCCATCGTCGCCGACATCGATGCCGACCGGATCCGTTCAATTACCATCCGCCACGCCGATGATGAGCGCCTGCGCATCGAGCGAACGACACCGGAGGCCCGCGACTACCGCCTGCTGGACACGCCGCCCGACATGCAGGTGAAGTCGAGCGCACTGCTGAGCAGCCTGGCAACGGCCATGAAGGAACTGCGATTCGACGACGTCACCGCCGCGACCGGGCTGTCGCTGCCGGAGACCCCGGCGGTGACGGCGACGTATCGCACCTTCGACGGCCTGATCGCGCAGGTGTGGCTGTTCGAACTGGACGATGCGCGCTGGGCGACGCTGGAATTCTCGATGGCCGGGGACGCCGATGCGGGCGCCGCGGCCACAACGTCCGCCGGCCCTGACGAGAGCGCCGATCCCGCGGCCCAGGCCAGCACCTGGAACGCCCGGACGCAGGGCTGGGCCTACCGGCTGCCGACCTTCAAACTCAACATGATGACCAAGCGCAATGCCGACCTGTTGCAGCCCGCACGGCCCGAACCCGCTTCAGCCGGCCGGCCGGCCAGCGACGACTAGGCCCGGGGCTGCGCCGGGTTCCTGGCTGCGATTCGAGCGCAGCCATTGCGCGAACTGGTCGAAGGGCATGGGCGCGGCAAACAGGTAACCCTGCGCCTGGTCACAGCCCTGCTCGCGCAGGAAGCCCATCTGCGCCTGTGTTTCCACGCCCTCGGCCACCACTTTCAGGCGCAGCCGATGCGCCATCGCCACCACCGCCGACACGATGGCCGCATCATCGTTGCCGGCCTCCAGTTCACGCACGAAGGACTGGTCGATCTTGAGCGTGTTCACCGGGAGTTTCTTCAGGTAGCTGAGCGAGGAGAAGCCGGTACCGAAGTCATCGATGGCGAGTGACAGTCTCAGCTCACGCAGCGAATTGAGCATTTCCATCGCGGCACCCGTGTCTTCCATCAGCAGGCTCTCTGTGAGTTCCAGTTCCAGGGCCTCCGGTGCCAGCGCGGTCCGGCGCAGAATGAGCGCGATCCGCTCATGCAGATCGGTACTGCGGAACTGCACGGCCGACAGGTTGACCGCGCATACCAGGTCGCTGAAGCCGGCATCGTGGAGTTCGCGCGTCATGCGGCAAGCCTCGGCAAGTATCCATTCGCCGATGGGAATGATGAGGCCGGTTTCCTCGGCCACCGGGATGAAGTCCAGTGGTGAAACCCTGCCGAGTTCGGGATGCTCCCAGCGCAGCAGCACTTCCATGCCGGTACAGCGATTGCTGGCCACGTCGATTTTCGGTTGCAGGTGCAGCGCCAGTTCGTTTTCCTCCAGCGCCCGGCGCAGATGCAACTCCATGGAAAAACGGGCGAACGCACGCGCATTCATGGAGGCCTGGTAGAAATGGTAGCAATCCCGCCCGGCCTTCTTGGCATGATCGAGCGCCGTATCGGCCGCGCGCACCAGTGATTCGGCGTCCTCGCCATCGTCGGGGGTCACGCTGATGCCGATGGACAGGCTCAACACGACATCCTGGCCGTCGACATCGAAGGGGGCGTTGAAGGTATCGCGAAGCCGGCGCGCGACCCGGGCGGCATCCTCGGCCTCGTCGATATGAGTGAGCACGATCGAGAATTCATCTCCGGCAAGCTTCGCCACCGTGCTGCCGATGTCGATCATCGGCTCGCCCTGGTCGCGCTGGGCAAGCTGGTCGGTCGCCCGGATACAGTCGCGCAGGCGATTACCGGCCTGGCGGATGAGACGATTGCCGGCCTCGTAGCCAAGGCTCGTATTGACGCGCTGGAAGTTGTCGAGGTCGACGAACATGACCGCGATGCTGCGTCCCGTACGCCGGGCGAGCAGCAGGGCCTCGCTCAAGCGGCGCAGCATCAGCGCCCGGTTGGGCAGGCGGGTTACCGGGTCATAGAAAGCCAGCTCCTCGGCCTTCTGCTCGGCCTGGCGCAATGGCGTGATGTCCTGGACGATGCCCAGCATGCGCATGCGGCCATCGCCCCGATCCAGCCAGCGCGCCTGCTGCAGAACCGTGCGCTGGCCGCCGGCTGCCATGTCGAGGCGGTGCTCGATCTGGTAGGGCTTGCGCGCCACGAGGGCCGCGGTGATGGTCTTGCTGACGACCGCCCGATCCTCGGCATGCACATTGCGCAACAGCGTCTCGAGCTGATCCGGTTGTTCATCGGTGGCCAGGCCGAGGGTGTCGGGAATGGACTCGGAGACCGCGACGATGCGCCCGTCCGGGTCGCTTTCCCAATAGCCCAGCCGCGCCGCATGCTGGGCCTCGACAAGCAGGGAGCGGCTGGCGCGCAAATCGTCGGAATTGCGCTTGCTTCGCAGCATGTACTGCAGGCGGTAACTCAGCAGCGTGTAGTTCAGGGGCTTGTTGATGAAGTCCGTTGCCCCGGCCTCGTAGGCCTTCACCACGGAATCGATATCCTCGAGGCCGGTCATCATCAGCACCGGGACGTAGCGACCGGCCTGGCTTTCGCGCAGCCGTGCACAGGCGGTGAACCCGTCCACCCCCGGCATCATCACGTCGAGCAGGATGATATCCGGCCGATGCGCCTCGCACAGGCCAACCACATCCGCGGCATCTGCGGCTTCCACCACGGTGTACCCGGCGCCCTCAAGGGCGGTAACCGCCATGAAGCGCAAGGTGTCGTCGTCGTCGATAACCAGTACCAGCGGAAAACATCCTTTTTCCACAACCACATCCTCTGTCCAGGCCAGCGGCAGTTCAGGCCGCGGCAATCTTGTTCACTTCAGCGCGCAGGGCCCGCTCCACCGCCTCGTACTCGAACTCCAGCACATCGAGCATCGCCACGGCATCGGCGACTGCACCCGCCGCACCGGCCGCCTCCAGCTGTCGGCAGATCTCCGACAGGGAGTTGCCGCCGAGGTTGGCACTGCTCGACTTGAGTTTGTGTGCGGCCTGGCGCAGGGCCGCGGCGTCCCCGGCGTCAGCCGCCGCGCGGATGGCCGCGACGATTCCGGGCGAGGACGACAGAAAAATATCCACGATCCTGGCCAGCACGTCCGGACCACCGGGCTGCTGCAGGGCACGCACGCGCGCGATTGCGCCAGCGTCCAGTTGCGCCGCGGGCAGCCGGGCCGGGCGCGCTTGCGATTTCTGCCGGGCCAGGGCTTCCTCGCGACGCACGCCGACCTCGGAATTGGCGATCGGCAGCCATCGCTCCAGTACCTCGACGAGCTGGTCCCGGGTGAACGGCTTGGAGATGTAGTCGTCCATCTCGGCCTCCAGGCAACGCTCGCGATCCCCCTCAAGTGCATTGGCGGTGAGCGCGACGATGGGCAGCCGGGGCCGGCCGGCACGGGCTTCGAAAGCGCGGATGGCCGCGGTGGCCGCGTAACCATCCAGCTCGGGCATCTGGCAGTCCATGAGGATGAGCGCGTAGGGATCATTCACATCGTCCAGAGGTGAATCGGCGATTGCCTCCACCGCCTCGCGACCGTTCGGCACTATCGTCACGTGGGCGCCGACACTCTCCAGCATGCTCCGGGCCAGCTCCTGGTTCACCTCGTTGTCCTCGGCCACCAGCACGCGGGCCGTGAAGCGGCGCGCATGGCCCCCGGCCGCCTCCGGGTCCATGGGCGCGGTATCCCCCAGGTGATTGTTCTCGAGTTCCAGGGCAACCGCGAGGCATTCGAACAGGTCCTTCTGACGCACCGGCTTGTTCAGGTACGCATGCACGCCCGACATCAGCCACTGCCCGGTGTCCTCGAGATGCCCCACCGAACTCAGCAGGACGATTTTCAGATGCCGCAGGGCCTTGTGCCGGTTGATCCGCCGGGCGAGTTCCACGCCATCGCCGTCGGGCAGCCGGCGATCGAGGATGAGCACATCGTAGTTCTCGCGGCCGGCTGCCATCTGCTTGAGCATGAGCTTGCCCTCGGCGATGGACTGCACCGCGGTGATGCTGGCGCCCCAGGCCTGCAGTTGCTCGGTGACGATTTCCCGGTTGGTGTCGTTGTCCTCGATCACCAGAATGTGCCGGCCGGCCAGCGAACGGGCCCCGGCACGCAGGCGTGCGCTACCGACGCGGGCCTCTTTCGGCATCGGGCAGGTGAACCAGAAGGTCGAGCCCTTGCCCGACGTGCTGTCGACACCGATATCGCCGCCCATCAGACCGGTGAGCTTCTTGCAGATGGACAGGCCGAGGCCGGTACCGCCGAAGCGGCGGGTCGTCGAGCCGTCGGCCTGGGCGAAGGAATCGAAAATATGCCCCTGGTGCTCCGGGGCGATGCCCACGCCCGAGTCCTGTACCTCGAAGCGCAGCAGGACATCGTGCTCATCCTCGCTCTGGATGATGACCCGGACGATGACCTCACCGCGGCGGGTAAACTTCAGGGCGTTGCCGACCAGGTTGGTGAGCACCTGGCGGAGGCGATCGGGATCACCGCGAAAGCCCGCCTGCACGCCGGCGGGATAGCTGCACACGAAGTCAAGGCCGGCCCGGTGGGCGCGCTCGGCAAACAGCATGCCGATGTCCTCGATGAGCTGGCGCAGGTCGAAGGGCGTGGACTGCAGTTACAGCTTGCCCGCTTCGATTTTCGAGAAATCCAGGATGTCGTTGATGATGACCAGCAGCGCCTCGCCGGAGCGATTGATGGTTTCGGTGAAGTGCCGCTGCTTGGTGCTCAGCTGCGTGGTCAGGAGCAGGTCGGCCATGCCGAGCACCCCGTTCATGGGCGTCCGGATTTCGTGGCTCATGTTGGCCAGGAACTCCGTTTTCGCCCGCGCGGCGTCCTCGGCCTGCTGGCGCGCGTCGATGAGCTCCTGCTTGTCCCTGCGGCTTTGCTCGATCTTCTCGCGCAGGTCCGCGTTCAGCTGCTCCTGGGCGTCCCTGGCGGCCGACAGTTCGGTCAGCAGGTCGGCCTTGGCAAACCGCAGCTCCAGCGCCTGGTTGACGTTGCGCCCGGCCAGCGCGCCCAGGCGCAGCGTCAACACCAGGTACACCACGAGGACCGCCGCCGCGAAGCGCAGGATCGGATCCCCGAGCATCAGCAGCACGATGCCAAGCGGCACGAGGATGATCAGAACCAGCAGGGCGGCCGTGCGGAAGAAGGCGGCATGCACGACCGCCGCGGCCGAGGCACCGCCTACCAGCGCCATGATGAGCAGGGCCTGCATCGACGGCGCCGACAGCAAGGGAATGAGGGCGCTGAGCGAACTCCAGGCCAGGGCCGTCAGCACCGCACCCGCGGTCAGCGTCCGGCGGCGAAAGGACAGCGCCCGGCCGCCCCTTCGCACCAGGTGCAGCATCCACAGTCGCGAGCCCATGAGCAGGAACACCACGATGAGCCATGCGCAGATCCAGCTCACCGGCACGTGGCCGACCAGCGCGAAACCCAGCAGCGGCGCGATGACCAGCACACCGACCAGGGACACCAGGGCGTTGTTCTCGGCGAGCGCCAGCCGCTCGTGCTCGATGCGCTCGTCGACGTGGCTCATGGCTGCCGGCAGGCGTCCGTGTTCAGCCGTGCAGCGCGCCCGTTCAATGGACGGCGTTTCCCGCTCCACTGCCGACCACCGGCTGTGCGGGCCCGCGGGTGTGGCGGCGAAGGGCGACCGCGGCGCAGACGCTGCCGGTGGCCAAATAGAGTTCATAGGCGCTTATCGGGTCCAGCTGGATGCGCCCGCCGGGCTCAAGTTCGCGCAGCACGTGCAGCAGGCGGCACAGGGACCCGAATTCGCCGGCCAGTTCCGCGGCCAGGCTGTTGCCCCGCTCGCCGGCCAGGCGGAACGCGCCACGGCCAAGGGCGGCCACGCCGTCCAGGGGCATATGCCGGCCATGGGTGAGCTCCGGGTACAGGCCGCACACGAACAGGCATTGCTCCCCTGTTGCCATGGCGTCCTCGGCCTTGCCAGGCCACTCGCGCAGGCGCAGCTCGAGATTACGCACCAGGCTGCCGACGCCGGCCCCGCCGAGACGGGAAAAACGCATGAGCAGCGCCACGATGAACTGCTCCTGCGCGCGCGTGGGCTGCAGCCGGGCACTGGACTCCGCGCAGGTCAGCAGAGCGTGCCAGCGCGCCGTCTCCAGGGTATGCAGACTCGTTTCCATGGGTCATTGACATCGTTTCGGAATCAACCCCGGATAGCGGCCCTCGACGGGTGAGCTTGAATAGCGGGCCCATCCGGTGCAGGGGCGACTATTGTATACTGCGCGCCCCCCGGGACAACACCGGACCGCCCGCGAACCGCATACCGATACAGCCATGGCAAGCGCCGATATTCCATCGACTTTTCAGGATCTTGTATTCCGCCTCCAGCGTTTCTGGGCAGGCCACGGCTGCATCATCCAGCAGCCCTACGACATGGAGGTCGGTGCCGGCACCTTCCACCCGTCGACCTTCCTGCGCTCGCTCGGCCCGGAGCCCTGGCACGCCGCCTACGTTCAGCCCTCGCGCCGGCCGACCGACGGCCGTTACGGCGAGAATCCCAACCGCCTGCAGCACTACTACCAGTTCCAGGTGATGCTCAAGCCCTCGCCCGCCGACATCCAGGACCTGTACCTGGCGTCCCTGCAGGACCTCGGGATCGACCCGCTGGTCCACGACATCCGCTTTGTCGAGGACAACTGGGAATCCCCCACCCTGGGCGCCTGGGGCCTGGGCTGGGAGGTCTGGCTCAACGGGATGGAAATCACCCAGTTCACCTATTTCCAGCAGGTGGGCGGGCTGGATTGCCGACCGGTCACCGGCGAGATCACCTACGGCCTGGAACGCATCGCCATGTACCTGCAGGAACGCGACAACGTCTACGATCTGCTGTGGGCGCGCACGCCCGAGGGCGACATCAGCTACGGCGACGTGTACCTGCAGAACGAGCGCGAGATGTCGGCCTACAACTTCGAGCATGCCGACACGGATGCCCTGTTCGGCTGGTTCGACCACTGCGAAGCCGAGAGCCGCCGGCTCATCGAAGCCCGCCTGCCGCTGCCGGCCTACGAAATGGTGCTCAAGGCCTCGCATACCTTCAACCTGCTCGATGCCCGCCACGCCATCTCCGTGACCGAGCGCCAGCGCTTCATCCTGCGCGTGCGGACCCTGGCCCGGGCCGTGGCCCAGGCCTACTACGACAGCCGCGAGGCGCAGGGATTCCCGATGCTTGCCGTCAAGCCGGCGCAGGTACCGGCATGAACCGGCAGGCCGATGCGCTGGTGGAAATCGGCACCGAAGAGCTGCCGCCCAAGGCGCTGCGTCGCCTGGCCGAGGCGTTCCACGCCAGCCTGCTTGACGGCCTGGCGGGAACCGGCCTGACCCACGGGCCGGTGCGCTGGTTCGCCACGCCGCGCCGCCTGGCGCTGCTCGTCAGCGCACTGGCCGACGAGGAACCCGAGCGCGAGACGCTGCGCAAGGGCCCGGCACTGAAGGCGGCCTTCGACGCCGAGGGCAAGCCGACCCGGGCCGCCGAGGGCTTCGCCCGCTCCTGCGGTGTGGGCGTGGAGGAACTGGACCGGGACAGCGACGCCAAGGGCGAGTACCTGGTCTGGCGCAGCCGCGAACCGGGCCGGCCGGTGGCCGCGCTGCTGCCGGCGCTGGTTACCGACGCGCTGGCCGCATTGCCGATCCCCCGGCGGATGCGCTGGGGCGCGGGTGAGGCCGAGTTCGTGCGCCCCGTCCACTGGGTGGTGATGCTGTACGGCGATACGCTCATCGAGGCGAACATCCTCGGCGTGGCCGCCGGCCGGACCACGCAGGGCCACCGCTTCCACGCACCCGGCGCCATCAGCCTCGACCGCGCCGCCGATTACGAGCCGGTGCTGCGCGAGCAAGGCCATGTCATTGCCGACTTCCAGGCCCGCCGTGAGCAGGTCCGTGCCCAGGTGGTGGCCGCCGGCCAGCAGGCCGGCGGGCAGGCCCTCATAGGCGAGGCATTGCTGGACGAGGTCACCGCCCTGGTGGAATGGCCGGTGCCCGTGCCGGGCAGCTTCGAGGAGCGCTTCCTGGAACTGCCCCGCGAAGTGCTGATCGCCACCATGCAGGACCACCAGCGCTACTTCCCGGTGCTCGATGCCGGGGGGCGCCTGCTGGCCAAGTTCGTCACCGTGGCCAACATCGACAGCCGCCGGCCGGAGGCGATCGCGGCCGGCAACGAGCGCGTCATCCGCCCGCGCCTGAGCGACGCGGCCTTCTTCTTCGACGCCGACCTGCGACACGGCCTGGACGGCTGGCGGACGGACCTCGACCGCGTGGTCTACCAGGACAAGCTCGGCTCGCTGGGGGACAAGACCCGCCGGCTCGGCCAGGTCGCGCAGTGGCTGGCGGCTGCGCTGGGCGCCGATGCCGATGCCACCGCCCGCGCTGCCGAACTCAGCCGCTGCGACCTCATGAGCGCGATGGTGGGTGAGTTCCCGGAACTGCAGGGCGTCATGGGCCGCTGCTACGC
>CAYGQN010000048.1:9235-16491 GCA_964351795.1 uncultured Gammaproteobacteria bacterium | reverse complement strand
GCGATGATCTTGGCAAAGGCCGGGTCGGGCTGCTCCGGGTTTTCCGACACGAAAAAGCGCGGCGCCCCGGCGCCGATGTAGGCCGACTGCGAACGCAGGCCCGGCATGTCGTGCAGCAGCGCCTCGACCTTGCGGGCGGTGGCATCGGTGGCGCCGATGGCCGAACCCTGCGGCATGTAGATGCTCACCAGCACCTCGGTGCGATCCGAGCCGGGGAAGAACTGCTTTTCCACCGGCCCGGCCATGCCGGCCACGGCCAGGCCGAGAATGGCCAGGGTGGAAATCACAACGATGAGCCGGTGGCGGACACACCAGCGCACCAGCGCGCGCAGGCCGCGGTACAGGCGGGTGTCGTAGGCATCGTGGACATGATCCGGGTCGCTGGAGACCGGCCGCCGCGGCAGCAGCGCCACGCCCAGCCAGGGCGTGAAGGTCACCGCCACCAGCCAGGAGATGATGAGGGCGATGGCCACCACCCAGAAGATGTTGCCGGCGTACTCGCCCACCGCCGATTGCGCGAAGCCGATGGGCACGAAGCCGGCCGCGGTGACCAGCGTGCCGAACAGCATCGGCGCGGCCGTGGCCTGCCAGGCGAACGATGCCGCCTCGAAACGGTTCAGGCCTTCCTCCACCTTCACCAGCATCATCTCGATGGCGATGATGGCATCGTCCACCAGCAGGCCGAGCGAGATGATGAGCGCGCCCAGGGTGATGCGGTCGAGGTTCATGCCGAGCGCCTTCATCGCCAGGAAGGTCAGGCCGATGGTCACCGGCACGGCGATGCCGACGATGAGCCCGGCGCGGAAACCGATGGCGAGGAAGCTCACGCCCATGACCACCAGCACCGCGATCAGGAATTTCACCTGGAACAGGTTGACCGCCTTGGCGATGGCCTCGGCCTGGTTGGTGAGAATGGTGAGCTGCATGCCGAGTGGCAGCCGCTCGCGCTCGGCGTCGATGAAGCGCTGCAGGCGCGCGCCCAGCTCCAGCCCGTTCACGCCATCGGCCATGACCACCCCCAGCACCAGCGCATCCTCGCCGTCGGCGCGGATGTAGAACACCGGCGGCTGCGCATAACCCTCGCTGACGGTGGCGATGTCGCCAAGGCGGATGACGTGATCCCCGGCACGCACCGGCACGTCGCGGATCGCCTGCAGGTCGGCCAGCTCGCTGTCCATGCGCAGGTACACGCGCGGGCCGTCGGTGTCGACCTGGCCGGCCGGGCCCAGCGCATTGTGCGCGTTGATGGCATCGAAGATGGTGGCCGGGTCCAGGCCGAGGTTCACCAGCTGCGCATTGTCGAAGTCCACGAAGATGCGCTGCGGCCGCTCGCCCAGCAGCAGTGCCTTGTTCACGCCCTCGACGCGGCGCAGGCGATCCCGGATGTCCTCGGCCACGCGGGTGAGGTCCCGCATCGGCAGCCCCGGTGCGGTCAGGGCCAGCAGGCTGAAGTACACGTCGGAGAAATCGTCGTTCATGGTGGGGCCGATCACGCCCTCGGGCAGCAGCGGCTCCTCGTCCCACATGCGCTTGCGCACTTCGTAGAACAGCTCGGGCAGACGTTCGCTGGGCGTGTAGTCGAAAAACTCCACCAGCATGTCGGCGCGGCCGGGGCGGATGGAGGTTTCGATGCGGTACAGGCTTTCCACCTCCTGGATGCGCTTCTCCAGGCGGTCCACGAGCTGGCGCTGCACTTGCTTCGCGGTCGCACCCGGCCATTCCACCGACACCACCATCACGCGCACGGTGAAGGCCGGATCCTCGGCGCGACCGAGCGTCATGAACGCGTAGGCGCCGCCGATGATCGAAAGCAGCAGGAAGAACAGGGTGACCGACCGCTGGCGGACGGCGATGGCCGAAAGGTTGGGAAAACGCACGCGCCGGCCGTCAGCGCTGCTGTTCGCGCACCGGCATGCCGGCCTCGAGCAGGTGCGTGCCGAGGGCGATGATGCGCGCCTCGGCGGGCAGGTCGGCGATGATGCGGGCGGTCTCCTCGTTCATGTCCAGCAGCCGCACGGCCACCGGCTCGGCGCGGCCATCGACCACCTGCCAGACGCTTGCCCCGTCGCCGCGTTCGCTGATGGCGCCGACCGGGACCTGCAGGGCGCGGCCCTCACCGGCGTCCGCCTGCAACCGGACCCGCACCACCGAGCCCAGCCGCAGCGGCGCGCTGGCCTGCTCGATGGTGTAGCGGGCCTGCCAGGTGCGGGTGACCGGCTCGGCCGCACCGGCCACCGCGCGCAGTCGCAGGCCGGCGAGGCGCTGCTCGCCCTCGACGACCGCGCCGCTCGCCGGCACCCCGATTTGCTCGGGCAGGTACACCTCGACCTCGTGTTCACCCTCCTGCGCCAGCACGGCCACCGCCTGCCCGCTGGTCACCACCTGCCCGGGTTCGCCGCCAACCTCGATGAGCGTGCCGGCGTGGGCGGCTTCCAGGCGGGTATACGCCAGGGCATTGCGGGCCTGCTGCACGCGGGCGGCGGCCGCGGCGACGCGCTCGCTGGCGCTGGCCTCGGCCAGCAGCACCTGGTCGAAAATCTGCTGGCCGATGAAGCGGCGCGCCAGCAGATCGCGGTTGCGGGCCGTTTCCGCCTCGGCGGTCGCCAGCTCGGCCCGGGCGGCGGCGAGATCCGCCTCGGCGATACGGATGGCCTGCCGGAAATCCCGCGGGTCGAGTTCGAACAACAGCGCGCCGGCGCTGACGCGCTCGCCGGCATCCACGTGGCGGGCCTGGATCCGCCCACCCACCTGTAAGGAAACCGGCGTCTCGTAGCGGGCCCGGACACTGCCGGACAGGCGGGCGTCATGGCCCGCCGCGGGCTGCAGCGGCACTGTGAGCACCGTGCGGACCGGGTTGCCCCGGGCGTCGGCATCGGGGCCGGACGGCTGGCAGGCGGCCAGCAGCACGAGCAGCAGCAGGGCCGGGTGGCGGAGGCGGTTCCAGGTTGACATGGTGTGGCGAAACGCGGAGTTTATTAATGAACGGTGGCGTATCGTAATCCATCCGGATGAAAAAGTGTTGAAACCCAGGCCCGGCAGACCGGCGGATCCGGCCAAGGATGCGGACATCCTGGCCGCCGGGCGGGTGTTGCTGTTCGATCACGGGCCGCAGGCGGTCACCATGGAGGCGGTGGCGCGGGCCGCCGGTGTCTCCAAGCCGACCCTGTACCGGCGCTACGCCAACCGCGACGAACTGCTGGCCGCGCTGGCGGCGAACGAGGCCGAGCGCCTGGCCGGGCGCTTCAGCATCGCCCCGGACACCGTCGATGATCTCAGCGCCGCGCTGACCGGTTTCGGCACCGACCTGAAGCGCTTTCTGATCAGCGCCGAACACATCCGCTTCCTGCACGCACTCGGCGCCTCCACGGAAATGCCGCAGTCGGTCCGCCAGTCCATCTACCGGCACGGGCCCCGCAACGCCCGCGATCGCCTGGCCGAGTGGCTGCAGCAGGCCCAGGCGCAGGGGCTGCTGCATTGCCCGGATCCCCGGGCCAGTGCCGAGCAGTTCATGGGCATGGTGATGGGCCTGGACCTGGTGCGAACGCTCTACCACGTGGACCCGCGCGCCGAGGGGCCGGCGCCCGAGGCCCGGGTGGGCCGCATCGTGGCGGACTTCCTGCGGTTGCACCGCCCGGACTGAACGGCGCCGGGCCGGGGCGCCGGCCTCAGGCCAGCGCCGGCTGGTGGCGGTGCAGGAACCAGCGATCCACCACCACGCGGCTGGCGAACCAGCGGTTGGCCATCAGGTGCGGGGCGAGTACGGCCTTCAACCGCTCGCGCGCGGGGCTGGCGCGCTGCGGCCCCCGCGTGCCGAAGCGGGCACTCACTGCCTCGGCATAGGGGGCGAGCGCGGCAGCGCTGTAGTTGCCCCCGGCGGCGATGATGGTGTCCGCCGCCAGCAGGGCCGATTCCACTGCCGGGCGGATCCCCTCGCCGCTCTGGGTGTAGGCCAGGCCCGCGGCATCGCCGATGGTGATGGCGGCATCGGCGCTGAGCGGCCGGCCGGCATGAGCGTACAGCAGGTAGGCGTGGCCCTTGAACTTCGCCGGCAGGTCGGCGGGCAGCCGGCCGGCACGCACCAGGCCATCGCAGAAGTGCTGCACCTGGTCGGCCAGGCGATGGTTCTCGGTTTTGCCGAGACCGACGTTGAGGTACTCGCCCTTGCGGAAAATCCAGCCATAGCCCTTCAGGTCGGGGCAGAAGTACAACTCCGGCACGGCCGGATCACAGGGGCAGGCGGCGGCTTGCTCCGGGCTCATGCGGAACTCAACCTCCTGCGCGGTCACGGCCGTTTCCGCCTTGCCGAGGTCCGCCCCCAGGGCCCGCGCCACGGGGCAGAAATGCCCGCCGGCACCCACCAGCAGCCGGGTGTCGATGGCATTGTTGATGCGCCAGCCGCCGGCCGTGCGCTGCAACTGCTTCACGGCGGTGCCCTGGAGCACCTCGCAGCCGGCGCGAGCGAGAAGATAGTTGTCGAACTCGCAGCGCCTTATGCCCCAGGACAATGGCGTGTCGCTGGCGGCGGTGAGCAGGGGCTCGGCGCCGTCCACCAGCCCCACCCGGAAACGGTGGATGGCCTGCAGGGTGTTGGCCCGGCCGTAGTCCTGCAGGTCGATGGCCAGGGACTGCATCACCGCCGGGGTGACCCAGCCGGCGCAGGTCTTGTCGCGCGGAAAGCTGCGCTTGTCCATGAGCAGCACATCCAGGCCGGCGGCGGCGAGCTTCCACGCCAGGGTGGAACCGGCCGGGCCGGCGCCGACGATGACGACGTCGTGGCTGGCGCTCATGTGCGCTCCGTGGTGTACAGGTGTTCGCGGTTCATCGGCACGGCGTTGTTGCGCTCGCGCGCGAACACGACCTGGAACAACTGCAGCTTGCCGGCAAGGAAGCTCGCCATGGAGCCGTTCAGGTACAGCCGCCAGGCGCGCTCGAAATCCGCGTCGAACATCTCGCGCACGCGATCGGCATTGGCTTCGAAGCCGGCAATCCAGTCGCGCAGGGTGTTGGCGTAATGCAGGCGCAGGTTTTCAACGTCCAGGATCGAGAAGCTGTGCGGCTGGAAGATCTGTTCGCACTCGAACAGGCTCGGCGGATAGGCGCCGGGAAAGATGCGCCGTTCGATCCAGGCGTTCATGTTCCCCGGGCGGTTGCGCCCGATGCTGTGGATGAGGGCCAGGCCGTCGGCGGCCAGGCTGCGGTTGACCACGTCGCCCAGTTCGCCGAAGTGGCGCAGACCCACATGTTCGAGCATGCCCACCGAGACGAAGCGGTCGCATGGGCCGTCGATGTTGCGATAGTCATCCAGCACGTATTCCACGCGATCGGCCAGGCCGCGTTCGCGGGCCCGCTCGCGGGCGAAGCGCACCTGCTCCTCGGAGATGTTCCAGGCCCGCACGCGCACACCGTGACGCTCGGCCATGTACAGCGCCAGGCCGCCCCAGCCGCAGCCGGCCTCCACCACTTCCATGCCCGGCTCCAGGCGCAGCTTGCGGCACACGTGCTCTAGCTTGGCCTCCTGGGCTTCCGCGAGCGTCATGCCCGGGCGCGGATAGTAGGCACAGGTGTACTGCATCCAGGGCTCGTCCAGCCACAGGCGATAGAAGGCGTTGCCGATATCGTAGTGCTGGTGGATGTTCTCGCGGGCGCTGCGGCGGTCCGTGGCGCGCGGCCGGTGGTCCCGCCACAGGTACTGCCAGAATGCCGGCGTGCGCGCCATCGCCTCGTCGATGGACACGTACAGCCCGCGCATGAACTCCCCCAGCGCCCCCTCCACTTCCAGGCGGCCGGCACTGTACAGGTCCCCGAAGTGCAGGCGCGGGTTGCGCAGCAGGCGCCACAGGGCACCGCGATCCCGGAAGCGCACCGTGTGGGTCGGCTGCGCGCCGGGCAGCGCCACCCGCGTACCATCGGCAAGTTCCAGTGCGAAGTCGGGCTCGTGCAGTGCGCGCAGCAGCGCGCTGCCAACCAGTTGGTCAAGCCGGCCGCGCAGGCCGGACCCGCCCACACCGGTTTGACCGCTTGTCGTTGCGCCGCCCGGGAAGTCGGCGCCATGCAATGCCCTGTCCGGGTTTCTGCTCATGGCCGTGCCCCTCCAGAAAATGCTTTTTCCTGTTAACAAACATCCCGGCTTGAAAGCAAGCGGGAAACATGGCTATCCCGGGCCGGAACACCCGCAGCTGCCCTGATTCGGATCAGCTTCGCTCGCGATGCAGCAGCTTGCTGCACGCGCCGGCTGCCGGGGTTCTATACTGCCGGGCAGCCGCACCCATCCGGGCGCGCGCCGTGAGAAGGAGGCCACAGGCAAGGTGCGCGAAGCAGGGCAATCCACGGGCATCCAGGCCTTGCTGACCATGGCTGCCTTCGTTGTCGTCGTGGCCGGCATGAAGGCCGCGCAGGCCCTGCTGGTGCCGTTCCTGCTGGCCATCTTCCTGTCGGTGCTGAGCATGCCGCCGCTGTTCTGGCTGCAGCGTCGGGGCCTGCCCTCGGCATTGGCCGTGCTGCTCATCGTTCTGGTACTTATCGGGATTGGCGTGTTCGCCGGAGTAGTGGTGGGCACCCAGGCCGAGGAGTTCACCCGCGACCTGCCCGCGTACCAGGCACGTCTGCGCGAGCAGGGCTCGGTGGTGACCGATTGGCTGCGCGGCCACGACATCAACGTCTCCAACGCGCTGCTGCGCGAGCAGTTCGACCCGGGCGCGGCCATCCGCCTGGCGGGCACGCTGCTCAGCAGTTTCAGCGCGGTGCTGGCCAATGCGTTCCTGATTCTGATCACCGTGGTGTTCATTCTCTCGGAGGCCTCCGGCTTTCCGGCCAAGATCCGCGCTGCCTTCAGCGAACCCGACCGATCGCTCCAACAGATGGGGACGATCGGCATGAATATCAATCGCTACGTGGCCATCAAGACTTTGGCCAGCCTGGCGACCGGGCTGGTCGTGACCGTGTGGTTGGCCGTACTGGGCGTGGACTACCCGGTCCTGTGGGGCACCCTGGCCTTCCTGCTCAACTACGTGCCGAACATCGGCTCGATCATCGCCGCGGTGCCGGGCGTGCTGTTCGCGCTGGTGCAGTTGGGCCCTGGCAGTGCCGGCCTGGCCGCGCTGGGTTACGTGGCCGCGAATATCGGGATAGGCAATTTTCTCGAGCCGCGCTTCCAGGGCCAGGGCGTGGGCCTGTCCACGCTGGTGGTATTCCTGTCGCTGGTGTTCTGGGGCTGGGTGCTGGGGCCGGTGGGCATGCTGCTGTCGGTACCGCTGACC
>CAYGQN010000048.1:0-9225 GCA_964351795.1 uncultured Gammaproteobacteria bacterium | reverse complement strand
GCCGGTTGGCCCCCGCGCACTCGCCGGCCGGCGAGTGCGCGGGGGCCAACCGGCCCGCAGCGCCCCGTATCGCCGGCCGCGCATCGGCGCTGGCACCGCGCCGGCGGCGTGTCGATTCAGGCAGCCGGGTGGCCGGCGCAGTGCCGGATTACAGCGGCCGTCCGCGGCGATCAATGCGCTGCATGAGGTAACACAGACAATCCAGGCGCACGGCATTCGGGTCGAGGCTGAACATGGCCGGCACCAGCGGTGCCTGCAGGCGGATCCGGGCATCGCGGTAGTCGAGGATGTCGGCAGCCGCCAGCGTCGGATGCTCACCGACCAGGGTCAGCGGCGGCGCCGCCCGGCCCAGGCGGCCGAGTTCCGTACCGGGCGGGAGTTCACGGAAGTTCAGGTGATCGAGATCACCCCGGAACATGTAATCGGCGGGGCTGCCGTCGAAGGAGAAACCGGCCCCTGCAGGCACCTTCACGATGACCGCCGTGCGCAGAAGGTCGAGATCATGTTCCGGCACCGGCTGCGACGGGAAATGATCCAGGTGCAGGGCGGCGTCCACCAGTTCCGCGGCGTGGTCCACGCCGGCCGCTTCGCCGGCCTTGCCACACTCCACGGTAATGGCAGGACACAGCCTCGCCATGGCCAGCGACTGCACCCCGACCGGCTCGGTGAAGAACACCACCGTGCGGCTGAACAGGCGCGCCAGGTGCAACCAGCGCTCGTCCAGACGATTCACGCAGGCGTACAGGGGGTTCAGCCCGGTGTTGTTGTGGATGTCGATGCTGGCGTACGGCTGCCGTGCCGCGACCCTGTCGTACACGGCCTGCATGAGCACAGCCTCGGTACTGGTCGGGAAGGCGGTGCCGGGCCAGGCCCGGTTGTAGTCGCATTGCCCGGGCAGGGTCCGCAGGCCCGCGGCCGCGGCCGCGATGTTGCCGACGAACAGCAGCAGGGGGCGTGGCAGGGGCTTGCGCCGGTAGCGGTCGAGTACCCGCCGGATCGCATCCAGGCCGGTGGTCTCGTTGCCGTGCAGCAGGACCGAGACAAACAGGGGCCGGCCTTCGCGCCCGGGCAGCTCGAACAGCGTGGGGCCGGACAGATGCCGGTGCAGATCCGCCGCCTGCACATCGAACAGCGCGTCCGGAAACTGCGTCAGGCAGTGCAGGCCGTTCATGCGCGCTTCCCCTTCGGCAGGGGCCATTCGTGCACCGGGGCCCCGCTGCGCTGGTGCTCGCAATACGCGGCCATCAGCCGCCAGGCATCCCGCCCGAGCGCCAGCCAGGCCTCGCGTTGCCATTGAGCGCCGGTCTGGCCACTGGCAGCCCGGGCCCGGATGACGGACAGGTAGCGCTCGGCCTCGGCGGGGCTCACGCCAAGGTCCACCAGGCCGGCGTGGGCGCGGTCGAGCAGTTGCCCGAGCAGCAGATCGCGGGCCGGCTGCAGGCGGCCTTCCATGCGCAGCGCAGCGCCCAGGCCATCGCGCGCCGCCACGTAGAAATTCGCCCGGGCGCTTTCGAAGTCGCAGGGCAGCGCCCGGCCGCTGCCCACCTGCTCGTGCACGAGCCCCAGGTACAGGGCGGCGTTGGCAATCATGTCCACGATGCTCGGCCCGGCCGGCAGTGGCCGATGCTCCAGGCGCACGTGCGGGCTGCCGTCGGCCTCGCGGCCGGCCAGCGGCCGGTTCCAGCGCCAGACCGTACCGTTGTGCAGGGCCAGGTGCCGCAGGCGCCGTGGCGACTCGTCGAACAGCATGGGCAGCAACACCGGGTAGGACTCCAGGTTCTCGCGGAAACAGTCGGCGATGCTGTGCTCGAGATAGCCGCTGCCGAAGCTCACGCGGGCGCTGTGGTCGCGGGCGGCACGCAGGCCGGCGATGGATTGCTCGAACAGCGGGATGCGTGTTTCCGCCTGCAGCAGGTGATCGAACAGGATGGGGGCATTCACCGACACGGCCAGGATCGGCGCCGACAGGGCCAGCGACGCGTTGTAGTAAGCGTGCGCCACCCGCGCCGGCGTCTTCAGGTGCACCTGGAAGGAGGTGGCGGCCGCCTCCAGCATGACGTCGGTATGGCGGCTGCGCAGCGATTCCTCACCGTCGATCGCCACGTCGATATGCCCGCCACTGTGGCGCAGCAGCGCGTTGTTGAGCGCATGGAAGCGTTTCAGCGGCGAGATGTTGCCCAGGCACAGGTCGGCATCGCGAATGGTCGGCAGGGTGCCGATGAGCACCAGGTGGGTATCCAGCCCGTGGGCCACGCGGTTGCAGCGCTGCCAGAGCCCGGCCAGGGCGGTCTCGGCGCCGGACAGCGTCGCGGCGGTGAATTCCCGCACCGGTGTGTTCAGCTCGACGTTGAAGCGTGACAGTTCCGGCACGACATCGGCATCGTCGATGCCTGCGAGCAGTACCTCGTTCACCGGGTTGGGAAAGAAGTTGTGGTCCAGCAGCCAGGCCTCGACCTCGAAGCCCCAGGTGTAGCCGGCATTGGACAGCGCGCCATCGGCGCACCATTGCTCCAGCAGTGATGTCTCGGCAGCCAGGCGCGCGCGGAATGTCGCGTAGTCGGCCGCGGCGAAGGCGGTGCTGCGAATCTCCTCTCCCATGAACTGCATCCTAGCCCCGGCCCGCCGGCGGCAATTGATATCGCTCACCTGCAGCGTTGTTTGCACACGAAAAAATTGCACTTCCACCACTTCTGGCATGCCTTGTTGATACGTTACGTAAACGAGTTCCGCAATCGGCCTATCGTCATCAATTCGTCACCTGCAACTCCCAGCATCCGTGGTTTTTCGCAAGCCAACAGAACATCCACGGACCAAACGGGAGACCAATAATGAGAGGTGCAATCGGAGCGCCACTGCTGGGCCTGTGCCTGGCGACGGCCGGCATGAGCGTGCAGGCAGACAACGATTATCGCGGTTACGGCTGGGGCCGGCAGAGCGCTGTCACCGTCGACGCGGCCGAGGGGATCCGGCTGCGCGTGGCCGGCACTTACGAAACCGGCATCTTTGACGAATCGGCTGCCGAGATCGCCGCCTACGACCGGCGCTCGAAACAGATTTACGTGACGAACGCCAGTACCAACACCGTCGATATCATCAGCATTCGCAACATCAACCGGCCGCGGCTTCGCCGCACCATCGACCTGTCGCCCTACGGCGGCGGGGTGAACAGCGTGGCGGTCATGGACGGCCTGGTGGCCGTGGCCGTGGAGGCCGAGGACAAGACCGACCCGGGCCAGGTGGTGTTCTTCAACCGCCGCGGGCGCTTCATCGCTGCCGTGGAAGTCGGCGCCCTGCCGGACATGCTCACCTTCAGCCCGGACGGCAACTACGTGCTGGTGGCCAACGAGGGCGAGCCGAACGATGACTACACCGTGGACCCCGAGGGTTCGGTGAGCATCATCGACCTGAACACCATGAGCGTGGCCACGGCCGATTTCACCGCCTTCAACGGCAATGTGCCGGCGGGCGTGCGCGTGTTCGGCCCGGGTGCCAGCGCCGCGCAGGACTTCGAGCCCGAGTACATCACCGTGTCGGCCGACTCGAGCACGGCCTGGGTCGCCCTGCAGGAGAACAACGCCATCGCCATCGTCGACGTCGCCTCGGCGACCGTGACCGACGTGGTGGCGCTCGGCACCAAGGACTACAGCGCCATCCAGAACGCCATCGACGCCAGCAACCGCGACGGTGGCATCAACATCAAGCCCTGGCCGGTAGTGGGCATGTACCAGCCCGATGCCATCGCCGCCTACGAGGTGGACGGGCAGACCTACATCGTCACCGCCAACGAGGGTGATGCCCGCGACTACGACGGCTTCAGCGAGGAAGCGCGCATCGGCGACGTCAACGAGGACTTCTTCGTGGACCCGGGTGCCTACCCGGACCTGTCGATCCTGACCGACGACGCGCAGCTCGGCCGCCTGAACATCACCACGGCCACCGGCGATACCGACGGCGACGGCGACATCGATGTCATCCACGCCTACGGCGGTCGCTCCTTCTCCATCCTCAATGCCGCCGGCGAGATGATCTTCGACAGCGGCTCGGAATTCGAACGCATCCTGGCCACCTACCTGCCGGAGGAGTTCAATGCCACCAACGACGAGAACGGCTCCTTTGACAATCGCAGCGATGACAAGGGCCCGGAGCCCGAGGGGGTTGCCATCGGCACGATCGACGGGCGCAGCTACGCCTTCATCGGCCTGGAGCGCATCGGCGGCATCATGGTGTACGACGTCACCGCACCGCTGGCGCCGCAGTTCGTGCACTACATCAACAACCGCGACTTCGACGGCGATGCCGAGGCCGGCACGGCGGGTGATCTCGGCCCGGAAGGCCTGCTGTTCATCAGCGCCAAGGACAGCCCGCGCGGCAAGCCGCTGCTGGTGGTGACCAACGAGGTCAGCGGCTCGACGACGGTCTACACCATCGAGGGCGCTGGCAAGGGTCGCGGCCGCTGGGACCGCGACTGGGACTGATCGGGCAGGCCTGAAGCCCGTCAGTACTGCAGCAAACGGCCCGGGAGCGTTCGCGCTCCCGGGTTTTTTTGTGCCCGTCAGCGGCCCGCTGGCAGGTACTCCGGATCGTGGGCGCGCTTGATGACGTAGGCCTGGATGGCCTCGGCCTGCCCGGCGCTCAAGTGCGCGCCGAAGGCGGGCATGCCGCGGTCCAGGCGCGCGCCACCGAGGACGATGGCCTGCCAGTCGGCACGTGTTTGCGGGCTGGCGAAGCGCAGGTCCGGAATGACGCCGGCGCTGATGCCGGCATCGCCATGGCAGCGCGTGCAGTACTGGTGGTAGAGCAGCTTGCCCTCGGCCACGACCGCCGCCGGCGCGGTCGGCTCGGGCTGGGGCGGTGGCGCCGGCAGCGGCGCCAGGGCCGGCAGGGAGTCCTCGCCATCCAGGGCATACACCAGTACACGGTTGAGCGCCCGCACACCGGCCCACTTGGCGACGATGCCGGACTCGATGCCGAAAGCGGTGCCCCAGCCGGCCATGACGGCGATGTACTGGGTATCACCCACGCGATAGCTGACCGGGCCGGCCAGCACGGCCGTCTGCGCATCATGGGCCCACAGGCGCTCGCCGGTGTCAGCCGCGTAGGCAACGAACTCCCCGTGCGCCGTCCCCTGGAACACCAGGTTGCCCGCCGTGGCCAGTGCGCCGCCGTTCCAGGCAATCGGCAGTTCCACCCGCCAGCGCGGTGCCCTGGCCACCGGGTCCCAGGCCAGCAGGTAGCCCTTGAGCACCGCCGCCGCGGCCTGCTGCTCGGCCGGGTCCTCGGGCATGGAGGCGATGATCGGATCCAGGCCGGAGTTCACCATCACGTCGCTGAACACGAAGTCCGGATCCTCCTTGTATACCCAGGGCAGCTCCTGCACGGGGATGTACATCAGCCCCGTGCCCGGGTGCCAGGCCATGGGATGCCAGTTATGTCCGCCGGGCGCGGCCGGCTTGCTGAGGAACAGGCCCTCGGCGTAGCGCGCATTGGGAGTTTCCACCGGCCGGCCGGTGCGAAGATCCACGTGCGTGGCCCAGTTCACTTCCACGAAGGCGTCGGCGGACAGCAGCTCGCCGGTTGCCCGGTCCAGCACGTAGAAGAAGCCGTTCTTGGGTGCCTGCATGAGCACCTGCCGCCGGCGCCCGTCGATGTCGATATCCGCCAGGGTGATCTGCTGGGTGGCGGTGAAGTCCCAGGTGTCGCCCGGCGCGGTCTGGTAGTGCCAGCGGTACTCACCCGTGTCGGCGTCCAGCGCAACGATGGAGGACAGGAACAGGTTGTCGCCACCGCCGGGGCTGCGCACGCGACGGTTCCAGGGCGTGCCGTTGCCCACACCGATGTAGACGAGGTTCAGCACCGGGTCGAAAGCGATCGCATCCCAGACCGTGCCGCCGCCACCGTACTGCCACCACTGCCCCGTCCAGGTTTCGGCCGCTTTTGCCAGCACCGGGTTCTCGAACGGCTCGGCGGGATTGCCGGGCACGGTGTAGAAGCGCCAGGCCAGCTCGCCCGTGCGCGCGTCGTAGGCGCTGACGAAACCGCGGGCGTCGAACTCGGCGCCGCCGTTGCCGATGAGCACCCGGCCGTTGACCACGCGCGGGGCGCCGGTGATGGTGTAACGCCGGTCCGCCGGCGTGGTCTGCACCGACCAGACCACCTCGCCGGTCCCCTGCTTGAGGGCGATGAGCCGCCCGTCCAGCGCACCGAGATAAACCATGTCACCCCAGGCCGCGACGCCGCGGTTGACCACGTCGCAGCAGGCATCGATGCCCTTCTGCGGCGGCACCTGCGGATCGTACTCCCACAGCATGTCGCCGCTGCTGGCGTCCAGGGCATACACGCGCGACCAGGTACCGGTGGTGAACATGATCCCGTCGATGATGAGCGGCGTGGCCTCGATGCCGCGATGCGAAGGCAGGTCCACGTGCCAGGCGAGTTTCAGGCGGTCAATGTTGGCGGTGTTGACCTGCTGCAGCGGGCTGAAGCGCTGCTCGGCCTGGTCGCGGCCGTGGCTGAGCCAGTTGTGCGGCTCGGCCTGCGCATTGCGCAGGCGTTCATCGGTGACCTCGGCGAGGCCGGTACCCGGAAGCAGGGCAAGAGCACTGGCCACGGCCAGCGCCAGGGACGGTAGAAGCGTTGTCATCGATACAGGTTTCGCGGTTGCCGGTGAAGGCGTCAGCCTACTGCAAAGCGCGGCCCGGTTGCGCCCCCGGCAGCGGCGATACGGCGGCGGGGCTCAGAGCTTGTGAATCAACCGGACGCCGTCGCGAGCGCGCCGATCCGCGTGCGAGGCAAGGCATCCAGGGCGAATCCAAAGGAGTCTGCTGAAGCGAATGACCGCAGGGTTCGCCACGGACAACGCAGCGGCAGCCGCGGATCGGGGTGCGCAGCAGGTCGGCGATTGATTCACAAACTCTCAGCCCACCAGCTTCTTCATGCCGTCTTCGAGCACGATTTCCATTTCCGCGATCAGCACGTCGCTGAGGCCGAGTGCGGCAACCTCGGGCAGCGCCGCGGGCACCAGCTCCGGATCCGGGTGCATGGAAAAGCCCAGCCGCGCGCAGACGCGGTCGGCCACGCGCACCAGCAGCATGGTGATATCGGCATCGTCGAGGTCTTCATCGTGGTGGCCGCGGGCGATCCGGGCGAGGCCGGGCGCCAGGTTCCAGCATTCGATGAGCCGGCCGCCCTGGTCGGTGTGCAGGGTGTCCAGCAGTTCCTCTACGAGGCTGGTGGGCACATCCGCGGACGGATCGCCCCGCAGGCGCAGATCCTCGATGATCTTGATGATGAGCAGCTTGCCGATGTCGTGCAGCAGCCCGCCCATGAAGGCCTCGGCGGCACGATCGCGATAGCCGCCGCGTTCGGCCAGCCAGCGGGCACCGAAGGCACAAGCCATGGCGTGCTGCCACAGGCGCTCCATGATGGCCTGGACGGCCGGGTCGGCGGAGCGGTACTGCGCCTTCTGGGTGCACAGCACCGACAGCTCGACAATCCGGTTCAGCCCGAGCCTCAGGATGGCCGTACGGATCGAGTCCACGCTGCTCAGGCCGGCGTAGAAGGCCGAGTTCGCCACCCGCAGGATGTGCGAGACCAGGGCCGGATCGTGCAGGAGCACCTGCTCGATCTTCTCGGCGGTGACGTCGGTGCGCGAGGCCATTGTCTGGACCCTGGCGGCGACGGCAGAGTACACGGGCAGGCGCAGGTCGTCGGCCTCCAGGGCCTCGGCGATGACATCCACAAGCGGACGCCTGGCAACGGCGGCAGTCATTCGGAATCTCCAAGCAGGCGACGGATTTCATCCAGGCGTCGCGGTTTCATGACCCGTGGCAGGTGGCGCAGGACTTCGGCCAGCGTCGTGTAGCCCTGAGCGGCCTTGTGCAGGCCATCCTCGACCAGGGTGACCAGGCCCGAGGTCTCCACGCTCACGCGACGGATCTCGTAGGAGGTGCGATGGCCGAGGATGGCGTCCTTGACCGCCTCGTTCAGCACCAGCAGTTCGAATACGCAGACACGCCCGCGGTAGCCGGTGTAGCGGCACTGCGCGCAGCCGGCACCTTGCTGGAAACGGGCGCCACGCAGGTCTTCCGGGGCCAGGCCGAGCCGGCGCACCTCCACCGCGGTGGGTATGTAGGGTTCGGCACAGTGGCTGCACACGCGCCGCAGCAGGCGCTGGGCGACCACGGACACCACCGTCGAGGAGATGAGGAAGGCCTCGATGTTCATGTTCAACAGGCGCAGCAGGCCGCCGATGCTGTCCTCGGTGTGAAAGGTGGTGAGCACCTTGTGGCCGGTGAGCGCAGCCTGGATGGCCGTCTCGGCCGAGAACTGGTCGCGGATCTCCCCGAGCACGATGACATCCGGGTCTTGGCGCACGATGTGACGCAGCGTCTCCTCGTAGGTGAGCTTGATCCGCGGGTTGATCGAGCACTGCGATATGCCCTCGATGACGTACTCCACCGGGTCCTCGGCGGTGACGATGCAGGTGTCGGGCCGGTTCAGGTAATCCACGCAGCTGTACAGGGTGGTGGTTTTACCCGAGCCGGTCGGCCCGGTGACGATCACCACGCCGGTCGGCGCATCGAGCGCATCGGCCACATAGCGCTCCAGCATGCGCGGGCCCATGCCGATGTGGTCGATGGATATCAGTTCGGTCTTGCGGTTCAGCAGGCGCAGGACCACCTTCTCGCCGTGGATGGTCACGTAGAAGGACGCGCGGATGTCGGCGGTCTCGCCGGTCTCCGGGTCCTCGAAGGCAATGCGCCCGTCCTGGTGGCGGCGGCGCTCAGCGATGTCGGCCTGGGCCAGGATCTTCAGCCGGCTGGTGACCGAGGCGGCGAGATCGCGCGAGATCTCGCGGAACTCGATCATCGAACCATCCAGGCGGAAACGCACCCGCAGGCGATGCTTCATCGGCTCGATGTGGATATCGCTGACGCCGAGCTTCAGGGCCTCACGGATGATCTGGGCGACGATGGTCATCGCCGTGTGCTCGGTGACCTCGCCGCCACCGCGCTGGTTGCTGCGCTCCAGCGCCGACAGCGCCTCGCGGATGAGCGAGCCCCGGGCGATCACCGGCTCCACGGTCGCACCGCTGAACAGCTGGCGGGCGGCTTGAAGGTGGCGATCATCGAGTGGGTCGGCAAACGCCACGCGTACGCGCTCGTCCTCGCGCGACAGGGGCACCATGGTGTGTTCCCGGCACAGCCGCAGGTCAAGGCCTCGCAC